>PMNO01000525.1 GCA_003161835.1 Myxococcales bacterium
ATGCAGATGGTGGTGGCCGACTTCAAGACGCCGAAGGGCATCCTGATCGAAGGCCGGGGCGTCCAGCCGGATCGCCTGGTCGTCGAGACGCGCGCCGCTCTTCAGGCGGGTCGCGATCCGGTCATGGACGCCGGGCTGGCGGTTCTCAAGCTGCTGCCTGGTAGGAAATGACGGCCTCGCGGCGCGAGAGGCACATCCCCTCCAGCCGGACCACCGGTCTTGGGGGCCGTGCCTCGAGAATTGACGTCGGGGGAACCCGGGCAGAGCATCGGCGGCCATGATCTCACTCCTGGCGCTGGCCTCCCTGACCTTTGCGTTGTCATCGACGACCCCGACGGCGCCGAGGGCCGAGACTCCCCTGCCGCCGGCCCGCACGGTCGATGCGATCCTCGCCGACGTGGTCGCGGCCCTGGGCGGACCTGCAGCTCTCGGCCGCCATCGGTCGCTCCATACCCGGATCGAGATCACCTTCAAAGGCCTGGGGATCACCGGGACCGCCGAGCACTACGGCGCCGTCGGTGACAAGGCCTTGACCATCACCGCCATCCCCAACCTGGCCTCGAGCCGGGAGGGCTCCGACGGCACCCGCTTCTGGTCCGAGGATCCCATCAATGGGCTGCGCATGCTGGACGGCGCCGAGGCGGAGCAGGCCCGTATCGAAGGCTCCTGGAACCCGGAACTGCGGATGAAGGAGCTCTTTGAAAAGATCGAGGCCAAGAACGAACGGACCGGTGACACGGGCTATCTGGAATGCCTGCTCCTGACACCCAAGCTGGCCCCCGCGATGACAAATTGCTTCGATCCGAAGACCCATCTCCTCGCGATGCAAAAGGGGGTGCGCGCCGGCCCGCAAGGCGACATGCCATTCACGGCGCGGCTCTCGGATTGGCGCAAGGTAGACGACATCAAGATGGCGTACGCGACGGAGATGCAGGTGGGACCGCTGTCCTTCACCGGCCGGGTAACCTCGGTCGAGATGGACGTGCCCGTCGACGCCCATGTCTTCGAGGTGCCCCGGGTTGCCGGGTCGCAAGGCGCGCGAGCCGTAGGGGGCAGCGCGGCCACCCCGGGCCGGCCCCGTGGCAAACCCGACGGCAAACCCGGCGGCAAACCCGATGGAACCGCGAAGCGCTGAGCGATGCCGCGCAAGCTGATCCTCTGCCGGTGCGAGGACGTGACCGCGGCCGATGTCGTACACGCCGTGGCCTCGGGCTTTGCCGAACTGGAGGAGGTCAAGAGGTACACCGGTTTTGGAACCGGCCCGTGCCAGGGCAAGGAGTGTCTGCGCGCGGTCGCGCTGGCGATCGCCGCCGCGTCGGGGCAGGCGCCCGAATCCCTGCTCCCCTTCACCACCCGCCCTCCCCTGGTTCCGACCGAGCTCAAATGGCTGGCCGACGACGGTCGCGGGCCGGCCTCCTCGCGCGCGGACGTACCGGGAGACGACCCTGGCGGCTGAGCCCATGGCGGCGCTCCCTTTGCCCCCGTCCGCCGATGTCGTGATCATCGGAGGCGGAGTGATGGGCCTTGCGATCGCCTACAACCTGGCGCGCCTGGGCCTGACCCGCGTCGCGGTCGTCGAGGCCACGTATCTGGCGTCCGGGGCCTCGGGCCGAAATGGCGGCGGCCTGCGCCAGCAGTGGTCGACGGAAATGAACGTCCGGCTGATGCAAGAATCCATCGCGATCTGCGCCGCCTTCGCGCAAGAGATGGGAATCAACGTGTGGATGAGACAAGGCGGCTATCTATTTCTGATGCGCACCGAAGCCACGCGCGCCGAGGTCGAACGCAACATCACGCTACAAAATCGATGTGGCGTCCCCACGCGCCTGATTTCGCCCGAAGACGCCCGAGCGATTGTGCCCGAGCTGGACGTCGACCGCTTCACCGCGGCCTCGTACAATCCCACCGACGCGGTGGTTTTTCCGTGGCCGTTTCTGTGGGGATATGCCGGCGCGGCGACCAAGCTCGGGGCCACGATCCACACCGACGCAGCCGTGACCGCCATCGATCGCCACGGGTCGGATTTCGTCGTGACCACCGCCCGCGGCACCATCACCGCCGGGCGGGTGGTCAACGCGGCCGGAGCGTGGTCTCCCCGGGTCGCCCGCCTGGTCGGTCTGGAGCTGCCGAACTGGCCCGCGCGTCATGAGATCCTGTCGACCGAGCCCTTGAAACCCTTCCTGAATCCGATGGTGTCGGTGCTGGAATCGGGACTCTATTTTTCGCAGTCGCTGCGCGGCGAGCTGGTCGGCGGCATCACGCTGCATGAGCCGCGAACCGACGACATCAAATTGGGCTCTCGCCTGGCTTTCCTGCGCGCCATGGCCACGGCCATGACCGAGCTCATGCCACGCCTCGGCGATGTCAAGGTGGTGCGGCAGTGGGCCGGCCCATACGACCTGACCAGCGACGGAAGCCCGATCGTCGGAGAAGCCCCCGGCCTGCCTGGTTTCTTTCTCTGCTGCGGGTTCATGGGGCACGGGTTCATGATGGCGCCCGTGGTCGCGAAGTACTATGCCCTTCACCTGCTCGGGCGGCAGACCCATCCGTTCTTTGAGAAATGGCGTCTGGCCCGCTTCGCCACCGGCGCCACGGAACGCGAAAGCATGATCATCGGATGAAGCACTCGACGCAGAGCTCAGCGACGGTCGCGTTCCGGAGCGGGCACAACCTGCCCACCTCCGGGCCGATCGCCCGTCCGCTCGGCGGTCGGCTTCCGGGATTCACGGACACCGTCGGCGCCCAGGTCAGCGCCGTCCGATCCCAACAGCCGGGAACAAATCAGCGGTCCCAGGCTTTCGATCATCATCTTCTCCACCGCGCGTTCCAGGCGCGTACGTTCGCCG
>PMNO01000581.1 GCA_003161835.1 Myxococcales bacterium
CACGGACGCTCGCCGCGCCCCGGATGTCGAGCGCCCGTGTACCTTGGCGCCGCCCCCGTGGAAGTGTGCGCACCCGGGGACCAAGCAACACCTGTAGCCTCAGGGGCTACACCTGCGCAGGGCATGGGCGCGTATCTTCGGCACCAGAGTTCGGCACGTTTCCCGCATAAGCCGAGGTCATGAAGATTGCTTTGGAAGTTATCTTGCTCGCCGTCGCTTGCTTCGTCGGATGTCGGGCGCTTGGCGCACTGTGTCGCTGGTGCGACAGCTAGCGACGATCCGACGCCTCGCTCTGCGCGAGCGAGCCTGCCTCGCTCTCATCCCGTGGGAGCGGAACGTGCCGCGAGCGCGATGCCGAGCTGCCCCAACCAGTAAAGGCCCAGGGTAAACAGGGGCGCGTGCCTGATCGGCCGGGCGAACCGGTCGATGGCCAGGCTGGCGTCCGAGGCGTAGAAGAGCGCCGCGCCGAGTGCGACCACCGGCGAAACATGCGTCGCGACGACCGTGGTGGCCGCCCCGGCGCCCGTCGCGGCGAGACCAACGCCGAGCCCAGCCGCGGCGATGGAACTGACCACCATCACCGCCAGCGCCACCGCGTAAGCAACCAAAGGCGCGCGGAGGCCCGCGGCACCCGGCCAGAGTTTGCGCAGCAACAGCGCCGTCACCACCGCCATCACGACCCCCGCGCCCAAGACGGGAACCGACGACGCCGTCGAGGCGGCTAGAGCGGCGCGCATGAACGCGACCGTATACGCGCCGTGGGCCACCAAGAACAATGCCAGGCCCACCAAGAACGCCTTCTTCGAGGCCGATAGCAGCGCCACGTCTCCCGCCAGCGAGAACGCGATCCCGGTATCAACCAACCAGGCGAAAGGCGTGCGGGGCGTTCCCACCACGGCCAAGAGCAGAATCGTCGTGAGCGGCTTGAAGACGATAAGCCATGTCCGACGCCCGGTCTCGGACGCGAACACGCCCACCGCCGCGCTGGCCAGGAACAAAGCGATGGTCAACGCGTCGGACCCTGGCCGGCCAGCTCCGCGAGCCGCTCTTCAATCACGGCGGCATCCGACGGTTCGAAGCCATCGTTGATATAACGAATCACGCCCGTCCGATCGATCGCATACGAGGTCGGCATCTTGTCGGGCTGCAAGGTGTCGGCAATCTGGCCGCGCGGATCGTGTGCCACCGTCAGCACCCAATGGGGCTGGGCGTCCAAAAACTTCACCACGTTGGCACGCTCCTGATCGATGGAGACGGCCAGAATCTCGACTCCCTTGCCGCGCAAACGGCGCGCGATGGCGTCCAGCATCGGCAATTCCTTCTGGCAGGGCCCACACCAGGAGGCCCATACATCCAGCAACACCACCTTCCCGCGCAGCGACGACAAAGCCAGGGGTTTGCCGTTCATGCGTTCGACCACGATCTCGGGCGCCAGGCTGCCGACGCCCTGGCCGCCACGGCTCGATGAAGCAGCGGAGTGAGCACCCAGCGCCGTTGGCGCGCCTCCCGCGGCGCAGGACAAGGCGCCCGCCCCAGCCCCTGCCCCGACCGCCAACACTTCCAACGCCAACGCAAATACCCCGCCCCGGAGCCGACGCCTTTGGGCGAACGGCAGGAGAGCGGTCACTTGGTCAGCTCTTCCTTGATCCATTCGCGCAGGCTCTCGGTGTCCTTCGCGTCCGTATATTCGCGACCATTGATGTACAGCGTGGGCGTGGACGATAGCCCCAACGTTCCACCGTCCACGCGATCCTTCTGTACGCGGCTCTTCACGGCCGGGTCTTCCAGATCCTTGCGGAATTTGCCCTGGTCCAGCCCCACTTCCTTGGCGAATTTTTCCAGCTCGGCCGGCGCCAGGCTGTCCTGGTTCTCCCAGAGCTTGTCTTGATACGNNGTGTGCTGCGGCAAGGGATAGTGCTTGAAGTACAAGCGGACCTCGCTCTTGAACTCGTCCAAGATTTGCCGCAGCACAGGCTGGAACCGCTTGCAGTGCGGGCACTCATAGTCGGCGAATTCGACCAGCACCACCTTCGGGTTCGCGGCACCTTCCCCGGGGGCCTCCTTGACGTCGATCAACTTCGGCTCGGCGGCGCGATACCGCTTTTCCAGCGATTCGCCGATCTCGCTCTGGGTGTAGCCCTGGTCCGCCAGGCGCGCGACGTAACGAACGGCGTTCAGCGAGCGCCGACAATCGCCGTCCTTCTTGGCGGATGCCAGGAGGCTCTGGCCCTTGCCGCAAATCGACGCCTCGCTGTTGGTCACTCGAAAAAAGATCTTCTTCGCCAGCTCGTCCAGCTTGGAGATGTCCACGCCGGGCGGAGGGGTCGTATCCAGCGTGGCATTGCTGGCCCCATCTCCCGCCGCTTTGGGAGCCTTTGGATCAGCGGCGGTGCCAGCGCCCGGTCCCGGCGAAGCCGAGGGGGCCGATTGGGCCTGCGGAGGGCTCTTGGCGCAAGCCAGTGGCGCCGCGACGACGACGATCAGACCGACGTACGCGACGGAGACCAAGGCGTTCACCGTACGCATGCGGAGGTAGATATAAGAAGACCGGCCAACGGAGTCAAACGTTTCGGGCCGTGGCACCGAACTATCGCGCGACGACGGCGGACGTTGACGGCGTGGGGCGGCCCCACTATAAACCGTCGGCAAGAAAGCCACCGAAAGCCATGACATCAGACTACATTCCCACCGCTCTGACGATCCTGGTCGGCGTCGGGTTCGCGCTGGCCCTGACCGCCGCCGCGAAGTATCTGGGACCAGGCCGTCCCAGCAAGGCCAAGGACTATCCCTACGAGTGCGGTTCCGACGTGATCGGCAGCCCGCGCACGCGTTTTGAAATCAAGTTCTACCAGGTGGCGATCTTGTTTCTGGTGTTCGACATCGAGACCGCGTTCCTGTACCCGTGGGCGCTGCGCTATCGCGAGCTGTCGTGCGTGGGACCACTCGAGAACGGTGTCTGTACCGCGGGCGTCTCGTTCTTCGGCCTGTCCGAGATCTTGGTCTTCATGGGAATCCTGATCGTCGCGCTCACTTATGTCTGGCGGAAGCGCGCCGTCGGCTGGGAGTAAGCATGGGACTCGAAATTTACAACTCCACGGTTCAGGCCGCGGTGAACTGGGCGCGAAAGTTCTCGCTGTTCAACTATCCGTTCGTGACCGCCTGCTGCGGGATGGAATTCATGTCCACCGCCGCGCCCAAGTACGACATCGCGCGCTTTGGCTCGGAGTTTCCCCGCTTCTCGCCCCGCCAAGCGGATCTGTTGATCATCGTGGGCACCATCACCGAACGCCAGGCGCCGGCCCTGCGGCGGATCTACGACCAGATGTGCGAGCCCAAATGGGTGATCGCGTTTGGGGTGTGTGCGTCGACCGGCGGCTTCTACCAGAANNTGATTCTCTTGCAAGAGCGCATTCAACGCGGGGAAGGTCACAGCCAGATCACCCTGCGCGCCGAGGCGGGACACGACGTCCCGATCGCGGCGATTCGTCCGCGGGACAAGGCTCCGGTCGTGGCGGACAAATAATTCATGGCGCAAATCATCTTGGATCGTCTGGTGTCGGGGTTTGCCGGCGGCGAGATCGAGCAGATCGGTTCGCAGCACGGAAACGAATGGGCGCGCGTTCGCCGGGACGATTGGGCGCGGGTTTGCCTGTTTCTCCGCGACGATCCGACCACCGACATGAAGATGGCCACCGATCTCACCTGCGTCGATCGGTTCGGCCGCGAGCCGCGCTTCGACGTCGTCCTGCACCTGTATTCGGTCACGAAGAAGCACCGCGTGCGGCTGTACGCCGGCGTGCCTGACGACGATTGCGCGATCGAAAGCGTGGTCGCGATCTGGCCGGGGATGGACTGGTTCGAACGCGAGGCGTACGACCTGTACGGCGTACGGTTCCGAGGCCACCCGGATCTGCGGCGCATCCTGATGTACCCCGAGTTCGTCGGGCATCCGCTGCGCAAGGACTACCCGAAGGAAAAACGCCAGCCTCTGGTTCGGCGCAGCGGCATTCCGGGGTCGCCCGAGTGACGCCCCGCCCGCGGCGAACGCATGCAGACGAGCGAACGAGGATGAGCGCATCATGAGCACGGACACGACACTGACGCCGGTGGGAAAAGTCGCGCCGGCCGTCGAAACGGAATCCACCCGGCGCATCGTCCTCGGGGTGCAGGAACCCGACGACATGGATCTGCCCACGGATCCCCTGCCCCTGAACATGGGTCCGTCCCATCCCGCCATGCACGGCACCGTGCGCATGGTCCTGGATGTCGAGGGCGAGAAGATCACCAATGTCGACCTGCAAATTGGGTATCTGCACCGCTGCTTCGAGAAAGAATCCGAGCACGCGACCTACACGCAGATTTTCCCGTACACCGATCGCCTGAACTACGTGTCGCCGATGTTGAACAACATCGGGTACGCATTGGCGGTGGAAAAACTGCTGGGCATCGACCAGAAGGTCCCGGAGCGCGCGCAGTACATCCGGGTGATCGTCGGCGAGATATCGCGCATCAGCGACCACATGACCTGCCTCGGCGCCGGCGCGATGGAACTGGGAGCCTTCACGGTCTTCCTGTACATGCTCAAGGCGCGCGAGTGGCTGTACGAGCTCCTGGAGGAGGTCTCCGGAGCGCGACTCACCCACAGCTACCTGCGTATCGGGGGCGTGTCCGGCGACTTGCCCGACGGATTTGCGGCCAAGTTGCGCGACATCATCGGACGCGCGCGCGGTGTGATCGAGGAATGCGGCAAGCTCCTGAACAAGAACCGCATCTTTCGCGACCGGATGGATGGGATCGCCATCATCACAAAGGACGAGGCGATCGCCTGGGGCATCACGGGGCCGGTCGGCCGTTCCACCGGGCTCGACTACGACGTGCGCAAGGATCACCCGTATCTGGTGTACGACCGCTTCAACTTCGACGTCGCGGTGGGCTCGGTCGGGGACAATTTCGATCGGTACATGTGCCGGATCGAGGAGATGTCGCAATCGATGCACATACTGGAGCAGGCGCTGGAGCAGATCCGCGCCGGCCCCGTCATCGTCGACGATCCGCGTATTCGCCTGCCCGCGAAGGCCGAAACGTATAATTCCATCGAGGCGATGATCGCCCATTTCAAGGTGATCATGGATGGGATCCACGTCCCCCCGGGCGAGATCTACTCCTTCACCGAAGGCGGCAACGGCGAGCTGGGCTTCTACATCGTATC
>PMNO01000323.1 GCA_003161835.1 Myxococcales bacterium
CTGCCCTCCGTGTCCATCACCGAGGCTCAGCGACTGGGCGGACAGGTGGAGGAGGTTCTGGCGCGGTTCCCCGAGGTGCTGTCGGTGGTGACCCGCACCGGCCGCGCCGAGGTGGCCACCGATCCCGTCGGGCCCGACGAGACCGAGGTCATGGTCAAGCTCCGCTCCAAGAAGGAATGGACCACCGCCCACGATCTCGACGATCTGGGCGAGGCCATCAAGACCGCGATCGAGAAGGAGGTGCCGGCCACGTTCGTCTCGGTGTCGCAGCCCATCGAGGATCGCGTGAACCAGCTGCTGGCCGGCTCGCGCGCCGACGTGGTCATCAAGGTGTTCGGCGAGGATCTGCTGATCCTCAAGGAGACCGCCGACCGGATCGGAAAGATCGTCCGGGATGTTCCGGGCCGCGGTGACTGGCGCGTCCAGCGCGTGCTGGGCCTGCCCTTGCTGGAGGTGATCCCCGATCGGGAGCGCCTGGCCCGCTACGGCATCAGCGCCGATCGCGTCCTCGAGGTGGTGGAAGCGTCCCGGGTGGGCCGGTTCGCGGGCAAGATCTTCGAGGGTTCACGCCGCTTCGATCTGATGCTGCTCTTGCCCCCTCCTTCGCTCACGCCCGAGGGCTTCGGCGAGCTGCTGGTCGGTTCCTCGACGGGCCAGCTCGTCCCCCTGGCCTCGGTGGCCACCGTGCGCGAGACGGAGGGCCCGGCGGTCATCAACCGCGAGTCGCTCCAGAGGCGCGTCATGGTCGAGGTGAACGTGCGGGGGCGGGATCTGGTGGGCTTCGTGAACGAGGCGCGGCAACGGGTCGAGGCCGAGGTGACGCTCGCCCCCGGCGTGACGCTGGAATGGGGCGGACAGTTCGAGAACTTCACCCGGGCCAGCAAGCGCCTCGGGCTGGTGGTGCCGATCGCGCTTGGGCTGATCTTCACGATGCTGCTGCTCATGTTCGGCGACATCCGTTCGGCGATCGCCGTATTCGCGGGGGCGCCGTTCGCGCTGGTGGGCGGCGTCCTGTCCCTGGTGCTGCGGGGCNNGCGGGCGTGGCGGTGCTGAACGGCGTGGTCATGGCGAGCGAGGTTCAGCGTCACCTGATCAAGGGTGAAACCGGCATCGAGCCCATCCGACAGAGCGCCTTGACCGTCCTGCGGCCCGTGCTGACCACGGCGCTCGTGGCCGCCGTCGGCTTCATTCCCATGGCCACCTCCAACAGCGCGGGCGCCGAGGTTCAGCGCCCCCTCGCCACGGTGGTGATCGGCGGCATCGTCTCGTCGACCTTGCTCGGGTTGATGGTGCTCCCGGTGCTGCTCCACCTGCTGGTCGGACGCAAGGCCGAAGAGGAAGCCGCCTAGCAGCGCCCTCGTATGTCGTCAGTTGCGTCTCCCGGGACGAACGGCGCGTTCGACGAGGAGCGACTCGATCATGTCGGCGATGTCGCTGGCGTCGCTTGGCGTTCGTGTGCCTTCCCGGAGCCGGTGGAGCAACGCGAGGTCTTCGGGATCGGCCGATTTTTCGAGCTCCCGGATGACCTCCGCCAGCAATGCCTCGAGGTCCACCTAGGATGCTTCCACTGCGCGCGTGGGGTGTCTGCTCCGTCCGTTCCTAGCCGTGCTTGCCATTGTGGTTGTCCTTCACGGACAGATGACGATCTTGCCGCGGACCCCGCCGGCCTCCAGCTTCCGATGGGCCTCGGCGACGTCTTCGAGGCCGATGCGCTGGGCGACGAGCGGATTGATGGCGTGATCAGCGAGAAGCTGGAACAGCTTTCCGAGGTCGGCGGGGTACCACTCGGGGTGAGCATTCCGCATGGCGCCTATCGAATAGAACTTGGCCGCCTTTCCGTTCGGCCAGAGATCCCAGACGCGAAGCCTGGCCAGCCAAAATCCCAGTGTCGGAAGGCGCGCGCCGGTTGTCACCGCGGATGACAGGCCATAGGCACTGAGGATCCCGCCCTTGGCCAACGACGCCCACGAGCGGACGAATCCCCCTTCGCCGATGCCGTCGAAGACCGCGTCGAAATTGCCCGGGCCAAACATCGGATTATCCCGGTCGCCCGAGGCGATGGGCGTGGCGCCGAAGGACCGCACCAGTTCGGCATCCGCGGCCCGCGACGTGCCCCACATCCGCAAGCCCGCCAGCCNNATCGGCGGCGGCGACGTGCACGCCCGCATCTCGGGCGTCGCCGATGCGCTCGCGAGCTCGGACGAGCACGCGCTGGCCCTCCTTGACGTGGGCGTGGCGGTGCAGAAGCTGGTAGGCCGTCACCCAGCTCAAGACCAAAGTCGCGGCCTGTGCCGGGTCCACCGCTTGAGGCAATCGAACCAAGCGATCCACGCGCAGGGTCCGATAGCGGACGTACGAGCCGGTCACGGTCAGGTCGGCGACCCGATCCCCCACCTTCCAGCCCGTGACCCCAGGTCCAAGCTCATCGATCTCGCCGNNACGTCGTATCCCAGAACCACGGGCGGCTTCTGTTTGAGATCGGGATACTTCCCCTGCCGCATGATGAGGTCGGTGAACTGCACGCTGGCGGCCAGCACGCGGATTCGAACCTCGCCGGCCCCGGCGCTGGGCATGGCCGGGGCCAGCAGCTCGAAACCTTCCGTGCCGCCGAACCGTTTCAGCGACACGACTTGTTGCTGGCGCCTGCTTGTTGCTGCCGTAACGAGCTCGGAGGCATTCACGCTTGGCATTGGGGCCTTTCGTCATCGGGCGGGTTGGTGGCTCGCGCTATTCGGACAGACCGAGCTGGACCAAGAGGCCGTAGTTGTCGTGGAACTCGTCGATGACGGAGATCCGATCCTTGTCGAAGGTGACGACCGCGATCCAGTCCTGCTCGAACGCCTTCCCGGTGGGCGGGACCTGCGTCCCGGCGATGTCAATCGACCCGAGCATGGTCCCCCGGGCTGTGATGCGCGCCATCAAGCGGTTGCCCTCGCCGAAGGCCTCCACCAGCTTCAGGTTGTAGTCGGGGAACGTGGCGACCAGCTCCTCGATCCCGGCGCGCATGGCCTTGGCGCCCACCAGGGGAGCGGGCAGTTCGGGGGCGGTGCGCACCGCGCCGGGCACGTGGAGCCCCTCCCACGTGGCCCAGTCCTTGGCGTTATTGGCGGCGATGCGCGTGAGCATCAGCTGGATGTGCGATTCGACCACTGGATCGGCGCTGGGCGTGCGGGTGGGGGAGTCCGCGTCGCTGCAACCGGCGGAGGCGATGGTGCCGACGAGGGCGAGGATGGCAGAAGAGCGCAGGAGAGTTTTCATTGTCGGTTCCTTTCGGTTTGGGCGTGGGATGCGGCGGAAGTGCCGTCCTCACAAGAAGCAAACTACTCAGGTGCGCGCAGCTTCACGATGGCCGCACCTGCCAATGCACTGTCCGCGGGCGCCAGGTTTCGACGACCCGTTCAGCGATAGCTGGCGGCCACGAAGTCGTATTCGACCCGGGCGTCGAAGTCATTCCAGCGATCGCCGGCGCGCACTTTCGTCGGAACGCGGCCCTCGAGGCGCACGAGTTTTCGCGTCGAGGTCTCGAAGGTGAACAGGACGGGATCAACCGCCAGCCGGATCAGGAAGCTCGACGGTGTCATCTGGATCCGGGTCTGCCCGGCGGGGGCCGGCACGGCGGCGAGATCGAAGCCGATCGTCTCCATCCGGTCGAGAACCGCCAACCGAACCTTCGCGATCTCGCCGCGGGTAAGCCCATCGAGGCGACGGAAGATGTAGCCGACCAGGGTCGGCCCGACGACGACATCGCCCGTCAGTCGTTCCACGTGGACGCGTTCGTTCTTGTTGCCATCCGTGATCCGAAACGTGGCCTGATGGTCTTGCACGCGGATGCCCCCGCTTTGACCCAGTTGATTCGCGTACAGCGTGTACTCGGACAGCACGTAGTCGGAAGAATGACTCGCCGATTCGGCTAGCTGGATCGCGCCGCCGAGGTCACGCGTGACGTGGGTCGATACCAGCCGGCCCTGTTGTTCCTCTACCCGGCGCTGGTAGACATATGTCGGTTGGGCGCTTGTCCCGTGCAATGGGAACACGCGCCCCACGTAGACGACGTCGCCGCGATTCGTGACCGTCGCTGCGATCGCGGGAGGTGGGAGCACCTGGAAACGAGGACCGCCGCAGGCGGGCGCCACAAGGCCCGCCAGTGCAAGCAGTCCAAACAGTCCTGAACGACCGGTGATCACCACGAGTACCCGACGCTCAGAGTCGGAATGAAGTAGGTGTCCCAGTCCTTGTGACGGGGGTTGTCGTACGCGCGGTCGCCGATCTGGACGGGGTTGTTTCCAGGCTGGGGGCTCTTGAGGTAGTACAGGGCGCCGATTCGCGGGGCCACGTAGAGGCCCTGGTAGACCTTCCACAGGTAGCCAAGTTCCAATCCGGCGGCCAGCGAGTCCAGATCCTTGTGGTCGCCGGTTGCCTCATTGGTGACGCCCTGCTGCTTGATGTGAAACATCCCCTGGACGTACAAGCCGTCGTCCGTCGAGCGAGCGATGAAGTAGGCGGCGTTGATCCCGATGATGTGGTTGACCCGCATCGAGAAGCCCTCCGGCGTCCCCCCGAAGGCTGAATTCGACAGGAAGGTGGTGTAGCTGAGACCCGCGCGGAACGGGCCCCAGACCACGCCGCCCGCCAGCCCGGCCGACTGGCGCATGACAGCCATCAGGCCAACATCGGCCTCGAAGTGCGCCCCCAGCCGGTAGCTCGTGGGCTTCCGAAGTTCCAGGGCGGCAGCCGGGGCCGGGGCCGGGGTATCGGCGAACGCGGACGGGGCGGCGGCGGCGAGGACGGAGATCGCGGCGGCGCCCACCAGGGCCAGACGGGAGGTTCGAAAAACGAGTGCGGAGTTCATTGGGTTTCCTTTCTCAAGAGCGACGCGACATGCGCCGCCAACTTCGAGAAACACCCTAGCTGTCTCGTCACGAGCCCACGATGGCCGAGCACGCCATCTTACTGGCCCAGCACGCCACCGGGCGCGTGGGCCACGTCCCTCCGAGTGGAAAGTTAGCCCTGCGCCTGGAACTCGCGCGGGGTCAGCCCGGTCCAGCGTTTGAAAGCCTTGAAGAACGCCGGTGGTTCCGTGAATCCGATCAGGTACGCCACTTCGCTCGCGGTCAGCGTGCCGCGCGCCAAATAGCGCTTCGCGAATTCCTCGCGAACCTCCGCCAGCAAGTCATTGTAGCTGGTTTGCTCTTCGGAGAGCTTGCGTTGCAGGCTTCGCGTGCTCGTCGCGAGGCGCTTGGCGATGGCGTCGATCCCGCTGTCCCCGCCATCCATCACATTGATCAAGGCCTTTCGTACCTCCGTCGCGATGCCGGTGGCCGGGCCGAGGTTCTCGATCACGCGCCGGCACTCTCGATCGAAGTAGTCACGTAACGATGAGTTGAAGGTCTTGACGCCCACGTCACGAAGATCCGGCGGATACACGAGCTCGTACCGCCCACTACCGAACCGCGGCTCGACGCCGTAGAAGGCGCGATATGCCGCGGCATCGCGCGGGGCCACGTGCCGGAGCCGGACTTCGACTGGTCGCCGGGGCGAAAGGCCGAGCTGCCGGATCGCCTGCTCCATGTTCGCCAAGTGGTAGTCCATCGCCGCGCGATAGCCGACATCGTCGAGATCGCCCGGCCAGGGCAGCCAGGTGATTCGTGTCGCGTCGCTGTCGACATCCATCTGGTATGTCGCCCCGACGGTGTAGAGCCGGCTGTACTGGAGCGTGCGATCGAAGGCCTCGCCGATGGTCGCGCAGCTCATCGCGAGAAAGCCGAAGATCTCGTTGTCTTCGTGCCGGAAAAAGGACGCGACCCGTAGCGGGAACGCCTCGTCGAAGAGCGCCATCGCGCGCCGCCAGACGCCGAAGTAGCGCTCGACCGCGATGTGCTCGTCCCCGCGCGGCGGCGCGGCGGCGGTGACACCGCTATCACGCAGCAGCGGCTCTGGATCCACCTTGAGGGACCGTGCCACGTGGGCCACGAGAAACGGGACGACACCGCTGATCGTGTGCATGACGAAGGGGCGCAGCGTACCACACCACCAATTCCGCAACTCCCGGCATGCCACCGCCGCTGGCGTTCCGGCGCGGGCTAACGCGGCGCAGGTGAAATCGGGTATCGCCTGGCGAATTGTTCAGCGATACCTGTAGCCAGGAACCTCGGGCGAGCGCATAACGATGGGGTGGGAGCCGGGGGGCCATTGTGTGCGATTCTCATTTTTTTGAGCGCGTGCACATCGCCCGTGTATGTCCGTTCGCAGGGTTTCGAGGGCGGCGGAGGGGGCGGAGGTCGCCGTTCGGGGTCGGGCACCCCGGCGGGTGAATCGATGCTGATGGGGTCGGGGGGCAGCCTCGGGGGCGAAGGTGGGCTGGTCGGCCAGCCTGGCGAGCTTCGGCCGGCGGGTGGCGCGGGTGGTGGCCCGGGCCGGGCCGGGACGGGCGGGGTGGTGTGTGAAGCAGGCGTCGGTGGCGCCGCCAGCGCCGATCAGGCCGGCGGCGGAGGCGCGCGTTATGACTTCGAGACCTCCGTCCAATCCTGGAAGATCGGTGACGGTAGTGCGCCGTCCCTCACCATCGCGTCGAGCGCGGCGCAACATTTCGATGGTCAAGCGTCGCTCGCGGTTTCTTTCAGCGCCAGCGGTCCCAGCTGGTACGAGCTGATGGTCGATCCCGTGACGCCCGCGATTCCCGCGGGAGCGGTGGTCACTCTTCATATTTTCGTCCCCGCCGACGCGGCGCTGCTGTGGGTGAAGCCCTACGTGCAGGAAACCGCAAATGCGTGGACATGGACAGGACTCCTCGCGGATGCCGCGTGTCTTTCTCGTGACACCTGGACCACCTTGCAGGTGTCCGTGCCCGCGATCGGTACCGCGCCCGTCGCTCGCCTGGGAATGCATTTCTACCTGGCGGCGGCGTGGTCGGGCACGATCTATGTCGACGGCGTGACCTGGTAGTTCGGTAGCTCTGGGTATGCACGCGCCGCTCTGTCGGGCGCGCCCGGAGCAGATGGTCATGGACGTCGGCGGTTCATGCGCCATGATTCAAGACGGCGCTCGGAAGTCCCGAAAGGAGTTCTGCCATGAAAGCCCCCCGGCGAATTCTGTGTGCGGTTGTCAGTCTCGGCGCGCTTGCGTGTCTCTCGATCGCGGCGCGNNCTGAAGCTTTCCTACCGGCAGTTTTCGGTGAGCAACCTGGACGGGACCGGCGTTCCACTCAAGGGGATCGAGCTCGATGTCTATCCGCTCTCCACGCGTTGGATACGGATGGGCCTCGATCTGGAGGCTGGCCGTGGGCAAGCGACGGTGCTGGGCCATTCCATTCAAGCCCGCTATGGGCTACTGGGCGTGGTGGGCGGCTTTCAATATCCCGCGCGGATTACCCCTTTCGTCGAGGGCCGTCTGGTGGGCGGCGTGCTTGGCGGCACCCTGGACGGTCCCCTGACGATCCCCGGAACCACCCTCATGTTGAACGGGACCTCCGTCGCAACGTACATCTATGGTGGCGGGATCGACATCGGCGCTGACGTGTTCGCTCTCGGACGTGGGTACGTCTCGGTGTCGCTGGGCTGGTTGCGCACGACCTGGGGCGGCCTCGACTACGCGGCGATGATCAAAGATCCGCTCGCGGGGATCCAGTTCAAGAATCTCACCGACAACAGTTTCACGCTGAAGCTGGGCGTCGGATTCTGACTTTGTCAATCTAGCGTTGCCTTCGTCGGCAACGGCCGGTGATACGACGGAGTCCGCGCGGTCGAGTCGCCGCGGTCGAGGTAGAGTCGCATGGAGTTCCATGCCCACCCTCATCTCCAAGACCCTGCTCGCTGGTAACGACCGCTCCGCGATCCGGGTATCCCCGCTCGTGCTCGAGATCGCGCGGCTGGACACGGCGGGGATCTATGCGCGGTTGCGCACGGGGGCCGCGGGGCTCAGCTCCCCGGAGGCGGCGGCGCGTCTCGTCGAGCATGGACCAAATGTCCTGGCCCGCGATCAGCGTCCGGGCTTCCCGCGGCTGCTGTGGCGCGCGGTGATCAATCCCCTCGTGATTCTGCTCGCCGTCCTCGCGACGGTCTCGTTTTCGACCGCCGACCCGCGGGCCGGATCGATGATGGTTCTGATGATTGTCCTCAGCGTGGGACTCAAGCTGTACCAGGAGGCGAAGGCCGATAGCGCCGCCGCCAAGCTCAAGGCGATGATCTCGGTCAACGCGACGGTCCTGCGTGACAATAAGCCTGGGGAAATTCCCCTGGCCCAGTTGGTCCCCGGTGACGTCGTTCAGCTCGCGGCCGGCGACATGATTCCTGGCGACGTGCGCATCGTGCAGGCCAAGGATCTATTCGTCACCCAGGGATCGCTGACCGGGGAGAGCTTTCCGGTGGAAAAGCACGCGACCGGGGCTGGCGCCGCGTCGACGTCGCCGCTGGAGCTGCCAACGATCGCCTTCCTGGGCACCAGCGTCGAGAGCGGATCGGCCTCGGCGGTGGTCGTCACCACGGGCAAGAACACCTATCTCGGAGGAATGGCGCAATCGCTCGCGGTGGAGCGCGCGCAGACCGCATTCGATCGCGACATCTCGAGCTTCACGTGGTTGCTGCTCCGCTTCATGCTCGTGATGGTGCCGCTGGTGTTCGTCATCAACGGGCTCAGCAAGGGCAACTGGGTCGGCGCGTTCTTCTTCGCGATGGCCATCGCCGTCGGTCTGACGCCCGAGATGCTCCCGATGATCGTGACGGTGTGCCTGTCGAAGGGCGCGGTGGCGATGGGCAAGAAGAAGGTGATCGTCAAGCGAATCAATGCCATCCAAAACCTGGGCGCGATGGATGTGCTGTGCACCGACAAGACCGGCACCTTGACGATGGACAAAGTGGTGCTGGAACGTCATTGCGATGTCGCCCTGCGCGAAAGCGACGCGGTGCTGGCCCTCGCTTACACAAACAGCCACTTCCAGACCGGCCTCAAGAATGTGCTCGATCGGGCGGTCCTGGCGCACGAGGAGACGCATGCCCATGCGCGGATCCCCGAGATGGCCAAGATCGACGAGATGCCGTTCGATTTTCAGCGCCGGATNNTTGCCGATGGATCACGCGCACATCGAGCAGCTCGGGCGCGAGTACGAGCGCCTGAGCGCGGAGGGGTTCCGGGTGCTCGCGCTCGCCACCAAGCAGACACCCCCGCGCGGAACCGTGGCCGGGGATCTCACGCCGTACGGCAAGGCCGACGAATGCGACCTGATCCTCCAGGGCTACGTCGCCTTTCTGGATCCGCCCAAGGAGACCTGTGCCGCGGCCGTCACCGCGTTGCAGGCGCACGGCGTGACGGTCAAGGTCATCACCGGCGACAACGATCTCGTGGCCCGCAAGATCTGCAAGGACGTGGGGTTGACCGTCGACGTGGTGCTCCTGGGCGTCGAGGTCGAGGGCATGACGGACGATCAGCTCGGCGAGGCCGCGGAGCGGACCACCCTGTTCGCGCGGGTCTCGCCCGCGCACAAGCAGCGGATCATCAGGGCGTTGCAATCCCGGAAGCACATCGTGGGCTTCATGGGCGACGGAATCAACGATGCGCCGGGACTGCATGCCGCCGATGTCGGCATCAGCGTGGACACGGCGGTCGACATCGCCAAGGCGTCGGCCGACATGATCCTGCTCGAGAAATCGCTGCTCGTGCTCGACGAGGGCGTCCTCGAAGGCCGCAAGGTGTTCGCCAACATCAGCAAGTACGTGCGCATGGGCGCCTCGAGCAANNCAGATCCTCACCAACAACCTGCTCTACGACATCGGCCAGACGACGATCCCGACCGATGCGGTCGACGCCGATCAGATTCGGCTTCCAAGACCGTGGAACATCAAGGCCCTGACCCGGTTCATCGTATTCATTGGCCCGTGCTCCTCGATCTTCGACTACACGACCTACTTCGTGATGCTTTACGTGTTCGGATGCTGGGACACGTCGAGCGCCGCGGCCGCCGCGCACAGCGCGAGCCTGTTCCAGACCGGCTGGTTCGTCGAGAGCCTGCTCACGCAGACGCTCATCATCCACGTCATCCGCACCAACAGGATTCCCTTCATCCAAAGCCGCGCGTCGTGGCCGGTGATTGGAATCGGATTGACGATCATGGCGGTTGGCGTGGCGCTGCCCTTCTCGGGCGTCGGGCGCTACCTGGGCTTCACGGACCTGCCGGCGCGGTACTGGCCGGTGCTGGGGCTCACGGTGGCCTGCTACCTCGCGCTCACCCAGAGCGTCAAAATGAGACTACTGCGCAAGGGCTGGATCTGACGGGGACGGGGGAACAGCCGGTCAGCGGTGGCCGCCGCGGAAGCCGCCCCCGTGGCTACCACCGCCAAAGGAGCCGTGGCCGCCGCCGAAGGTGCTGTGGCCGCCACCGAAGCTGCCGCGACCGCCGCCGGTGAAGGCACCATGGCCGCCGCCTGTGAAGGCGCCGTGGGGAACGCCGACAGGCGATCGGGCATACGCGCCGCTCGGGGCGGCACCGCGGTAGACGGGGGCATTGACGCCGGCGCGATTTCCTCCAACGTACCCTCCACCAGTGCCCGCCCGGCCGCCGCGGAAGCCGCCCCCGGCGATGCCTCCGCCACGGTAGCCGTTGCCGTAGGCCCGGGCGTAGCCGCCGCGATAGCCGCCCCAGCCGTAGCCGGCGTGATAGAGCCCGCGGTACCAAGCGAAGTGCCACGGCCCACCGACGCCGAAATAGGGATAGCCGCCCCAGCCCCACACCCACGGAGCCGCCAGCCACATCCACCCATAGGCCGGATAGTACGCATATGTGTAGGGCTGCGCCTCGTTACCAGGTGCGCCTTCGTAGGTGTACTGCGTGCCGTACGGCATCCAGAGCCAACCGTACTGGCTGGTGTACACCCACTGGCCCGCGCCGGGCTGTTGCGGCTGGGGAGCCGGGGCGGGCGCCCCGGAATATTGGGGCGGCGGGCCCGACTGGGGATCGGTTTGCGTGATGGGCGGCGGCGGCGGCTGCGCCGGCGGTGTCGGCGGCACTTGAACGGGGGCCGGCTCGGTCGGGACGACGGCTTGAGGCGTGGCGGCCGCCTGACTCGCCGCGGGATCGGGGGTGGTCCCAGCGCCTTCTTCCTGGGCCGCGGCGAAGCGCGATCCGAGGACCAGNNGCGGCTTTCATGGCGACACCTCCGGATAGCCCTTCGACGCGGGCGATCCGCTATCTATTCTGCGCGATCATTTCGATTCCCGCACAGCACAGTGCGGCGGCGCCCGGGAAATCTTCACCATGTGTGGCGGATGCTCGCCGGTGACTTGTCAAAGCGCTCCCGCGATCGCACATCCCCACCAGAATGAAGACCTTGGGCATGGCCCCGCCCGATCGGTGAACTCCGATCCGCCGTGACTTCCCGCCGTGACCTCGAATCGTTTTAGCGGCATTCCGCGCGGCTTCCGACTCTTGCTACTAGTTCTTGGCTGCGCCCATACCGTTCCTCCCGTCGAACCGATCGTGANNGACGACCAAGACTGGCTGGTGGCCGTTCGCCCGGAAACAGACCTTCGACCCGGTCATCTGGGCCATCGATCTCAAACGTATCAAGCGTCTGTACGAGAGTCGCGGGTACTACCAGGCGGAGATCGAGCATGACTCTGCCACCGCCCGGCCACCCGACGGGGTTGCGCTGAAGCTGGAGGTCCGGGAAGGCCAGCCGACTCATGTCTCAACCCTCGACATCCGGGGGCTAGACGCCCTGGACGAGGCTGCCCGTGCCGGCCTGGTGGCAACCTTGCCCATCAAGGCCGGAGCCGTGTTCGATGAGGGAGATTGGGCGGCCGCGAAGGGATTGCTGCGCACGACCTTGCGCAACCGAGGCTATGCCCAGGTGGAAGTGGACGGCGCGGCCCTGGTGGATCGCTCGACCCGGACCGCGGCGCTCACCGTGGTGGTGCGCTTGGGGGAAGTCTATAGATTCGGCGCGATTCAGATCGATGCGGGCGCCGGGACCGCGATCGCCTCCTGGTGGATCTGGGAGCAGGTCCGGCTCGCCATCGCGGAGGGTGAGCTCTATTCGGACGATGCTCTCGTCGAGGCCCAGCGGCGGGTCACGAACATGGGGGTCTTCGCCGCGGTCAAGGTGACGGCCGGGCCGCCCGATCCGACGACGGGACGGCTCTCGGTGCGCGTGGAGACCCGCGAAGCGCCCTTGCACACCTTGAAGCTCGGAGGAGGTGCCCGGATCGATCAAATTCGCAACGAAGGGCGGCTCATCGGCGAATGGACCAACCGCAACTTCCTGGGTGGGATGCGGCGGCTCACCGCCCATGCCGAGGCGGGCTGGGCGTTCATTCCCAACACCTATGCCGTCGTCACCAAGGACCAGAGCACGGACCTGCGCAACGGCCCGATCGCGCGTTTGCGCCTGGATTTCGAGCAGCCACGTTTCGTCGGCAGGCCGTCATTGCGCGAGCGCAGCTCGATCGGGCTCACGCGCACGCTGGAGCAGACNNGCTTCGCTGACGATATATCCGTCGCATCACCTGCAAGGCGATCAACTCAATGGACCGCCCGGCGCGGGGATCCTGACCGCCCCGCTCACCCTGGGTTGCCAGACCACAGGCGATAGCTGTTTCGTCTGGCTCTCGTACATCGAGGAGGTGGTGACCTGGGATCGGCGCGACAACGCCCTCGAACCGCGCCAGGGCTGGTACGCCAGACTCGCCCTGCAGCAGGGGGGCGGCCCGCTGCTGGGCAACTTCAGCTACTACCGCTTGCTGCCCGAGGCGCGCGGCTATTTCAGCCTCGGCGACGAGGACGAGCTGACCTTCGCCGCGCGGCTNNGGATCGCAGTCGATGCGGGGCTTCAACGATCGGCGGCTCTCGCCCCTGCTCGTGTCGCAGCTGCCCGTGTCGCCGGGCAACCCGAACCCGCCGGTCGTGACCCTGCCGATCGGCGGCAACGGTTCAATAGATGCGAGCTTCGAGGTTCGATACGCCCTCACGTCGAACCTGATCGTCGCCGCCTTTNNCTGCTCGCGGTGGGCTTCGGGATCCGCTACCGGACGCCCGTTGGTCCCATCCGACTCGATGTCGCGCGCCGCCTTCAGGTCGGCCGCCCGCCACCGCTCTTCGCCGTCGATGCGACAGGCCGGATCGTCGAGCAGAGCTACAAGGTGGACGACAGCTGCTTCGGGCTCGGCGGAACGGGCGGCAGCGTGGTGACCGACAATCTGTGCGTCCTTCACATCTCGATCGGAGAGGCGTTTTGAAGCGCTGGGCGCGCATCGCCGGCGCGGTGGCGCTGGAATCGGCGGGCATCGTCGCGCTGCCCGTCGGTTAGGCGCTTCTGCGCTTCCTTCCACAGCGCTTCTTTGTCCTCGGGCATGGTGGGCGCCACGCGATCCACGATGCGCTGCTGGTTCTGCAAGAGCTGTCCTTGCGTCTGCTCGATAGTGGCCACCTTGGTCGTGGCCTGACCCACCTGCTTTTGCAGCTCGCCGACCAGGTACTTGGCTTCTTCGATCTTCCCGGTCATGGCCGCGATGTCATTCTCGTTCTTCGCCATGCGGGCGCCGAGATCTGCCGAGTTGCGCCCGAGCAGCGCTGTGGCTTCGTCGAGCACGACGCGAAGCTGGCCGACCTTCTGGTTGATGTCGCGATCACGCACCTCCATCACGTCCAGCCGTTGGCGCTGCTGCGCGATGTCGGCAGCCATCTTGTCACCCTGGCCGGTCGTCACACAGCCGGCCAGGACAAGACCCACGAGTGCGCACGCTGCTTGGAAGCGCACAGTTCCTTCCCTTCCGGATCGAGGCGGCGTAGCGCCTACTTCCATTCGGAGTCGACGCGGCGATCCTTGGCCCAGCCCGATTCATCGCTGCCAGTCGCGTCCAGGTTGCCGCGGGGAACTGGCTTGAGACGCGAGCTTTCGATGCCGGCCTGGCGCAGGTAGTCCCGCACCGCTTGGGCGCGACGATCCGACAGCGCCATATTGTACTCGGTCGTTCCGCGCGGATCCGCGTGGCCGATGAGGTCGATGCTTCGCCCGGTCTTCTTGAGGCAGGACGCGTTCTTGGACAGCGACGTCCGCCCGTCCTGGCTGAGCGAGGAAATGTTGAAGCCGAAGTAGACGGNNTGCGGGCAATCGTCGTCCTTCATGCACTGGGCCCTGCCGCACATGCCGCCATTGCAGATCGAGCCTGCCGGGCACTGCATGTCCGACTGGCACGGGCCGCAGCGATTGGCCGAACAAACCTGGCCGGCGGGGCACTGCGAGTTGTCTTTGCAGAATCCGGCGATGACGTTGCACTTGCCGTTGCTGCACTCACGCCCCTCGCCGCAGTCGTTGCTGTCGCGGCACTGCTGGCACTTGCGAGCAACACAGAATTCTTTGGTCTTGCAGTCCTTGTCGGTATCGCAAGCCGGGTACTCGGGCTTGCATGCCGTCGTGGCCAAGAAAAGAGTGGCCGCAAAAAATCCTAGCTTCCATTGGTAGTTTTTCATGTGCATGGCTTTCTGATGGGCTTCTAGGGCGGTCTCGCCTCGCTGTCAATGCTGAGTCGCGGGCAGGAGAATATCACGTCACCCTCCTCGCGTGGCTCGAATCCGTGCTATGGGTTTCGCCCAAAGACGATCCGATGGAGTGGTTGCTCAGTCAACTTACGTCTCATGTCTACGCCAAGTTGGCGGGGATCTTGCTGCTTTGTGGCCTCGGCGTGCCTATTCCCGAGGACATTTCGCTCATCTCGGCGGGCTACCTAGCCCACCTGGGAACGGTCGATCTCCACACCGTGTTCGTGGTTTGCTTTGCCGCGGTGCTCGGCGGCGACAGCCTGGCCTTTGCCATGGGCCGCGTCTTCGGCACCAAGCTGCTCGCCAGCCGGTTCGGCCATCGCTACTTCAATCCGAAAAGGCAGCGCCGCGTGCGAGCCTACTTCCGCACCTACGGCAGTAAGGTGATTTTCATCGCCAGATTTCTGCCTGGCCTGCGCTTCTCAATCTTTCTGTCCGCGGGCATGCTGCACGTGCGGCCCTATGTGTTCATCGTCTACGATTCGCTGGCCGCCCTGCTCTCGGTCCCGTTCCTGGTCTACCTGGCCTACTACTTCGGGGGCAAGATCGACCATGTCGTCAAGTGGGCCAGGCGCTCGGAATACGGCATTCTAGTTCTGGTCGCCGTGGCCGCTTTGTTCCTCGCCTACAAGGTTGTCCGCAAGCGCCGTGCCCGCCCCGCCCTCGCCGAGTAGCAGACCGAAGGCGACGAGCGCAGGGGATCCATCAACCGCGTAGGCGGAGGT
>PMNO01000261.1:0-917 GCA_003161835.1 Myxococcales bacterium
GGCCACGTCCAGGGTTGGACGTGGCACGCCGAAATTGCGTTGCTGGAGCTGGCCGAAATTGAAAGTGAAACGCTGCCATTTTTCCGTGAGCATCAACGTGCTGCCGAAGGCGTCGTAGCACGCGGTGGGACCGGAAGTGATGGACTTATCACAGTGCCCGCCGGCTGGATTGGAATACTGATCACCGATGCCGAGGCGAATCGAACCGACCGAGGTCTCGCCCTTGCGTGCCCAGAACGTGATCCCGCGCGCNNCCCGCAGCGCGGCTCCGGGATGGCCTCCATCGGAAACATCGTCTCGGCCGCCGGATTCAGCGTGCCCGCGGTCAGGTCGTCGTAGGTGTACCAGATCGACACACGGCCATCTTTCGCGAGGATGAACGCGTCGCCGTCCTCCATGTCGTCGAGGTAGTCCAGCATCCCGGGGTCGGGTATCGCACACAACGGATCGAGCTTGACCTCGGTGCTGGATGCGTCACCACAGCCGGCTCCGAAGAGTGCCGCCACGACGAGCAGCGCGCCGGCCGGAATCGAGATCGACTGAAAGCATTTGAGAACGATGCGGCACATGGGACTTACCTCGCTGATGAATGATTTTCTTCTTGGTTCAGTGGCCTTCGGAGCGCGGCGCAATTGCTCCCGAGGTTCGACTCAGGCGAATCCCGGCAGAGCGCCGGTGCACCATTCCGCCTTGCCGAAGGTGGTCGTCGGGATGTCCATGGCCTGCAGGATCGAAACCAGCAGGTTGTTGTGTGGGGGATCGCCCATGAACGCGAGGAAGCGTCCCGTGNNCGTGAGCTTGTCGACCGCCTGCGCGTCATCGTCGGGCAGGTGGGACAGATCGTGGTGGCCATCCGTGATCGGCTGCGGCAACCAGGTGAATCGTGTCTGCGACACCGATCGCGACCACTGCAGCGA
>PMNO01000261.1:922-3520 GCA_003161835.1 Myxococcales bacterium
CCAACCCGCGCCCGGACCGCCTGAAACTGCCCCAGTACCGCGTCGAGGACGCTCCTGCGGCGGGCCCGCAGGCGGGCCATGTCCTCGGGCGACGAAGCCCGCGCCGCACCAAAGAGCCGAGCATACGCGCGCTCCGGGCTCTCCTCGGGCGGCACCGGCTGATCGGGGCCGAGGTAGCTCATGCGGCCCCAGTTGTCGGCGGTCCCAACCTCCACGCCCAGCTCCAACGAGCGCAGGCGTGTGCCCGAGCCCAGGGCCGCCGCCACCCGCTGATCGACGGAAATTCCATTCGCCCAGCCCGACGCGCCCGCGCTCGCCCCGCCCTGGAATGGCCCTGGATTCAGGCTCTGTCCGGTGAGCATGCCGCCGATGCCGCTCTGGTGAGCATCGCCGCCACCGCCTTGCTGAAAGAGGCCCGACACGACCAGCAAATCCTTTTGAATGGCAGCCAGCGGCTCGAGAATCGGCGACACCGTGAAGTCGGTCTCCCCACCCGACGGCACCCAGTTCGGAAAAATGGTCCCGTTCGGACTGAAGAAGACGACGAATCGCTTCGGAATAGCCGTCGCCGCCCGTGCCTGGCCAGGGTGCATCGCCTCGAGCAAGGGCAACGTGAAGGCGGCACCCGCTGTCCGCAGGACCGCGCGGCGAGAGATGACAGGACGGCCGGTCTTGATGACGATCATGGCGCGTTGACCTCCAGGGCTCGGCGATATCGGAAGGCGTCGGTCTGCGTGAGTGCGACCATCAGCTCCCGTACGTCGCCGCCCTTGGCGGCCGCAGCGCCCATCAACGCCCCGAGGGTGCAGGAATCCGCGCTGGTCTCGCCGCGGCCGTAGCCGAACCTGAACCACTGCGTGACGTAGCAACGTTGCACCTCGGGGCTGCCGGCCAGTCGATCGGCGAGCTCCACGGCGCCGTCGAACGAACCGTCGGAGTCGGTGCCCGTGAGATTGCCGTGTGCATCGATGGCCAGCCCGGACTCCGCTTGCCGCCAGTGGCCGATGCCGTCGTAGTGTTCGAAGCCGAAGCCGATCGGATCGAGCAGGGTGTGACAGGTCGCGCAGAACGGGTCCGCCGCGTGCTGCGCGAATCGCTCCCGGGTCGTCTGCCGCGGGTCGAGAGTGGGCGGACGTATCTCGATGTTGCTGGGCGGAGGTGGCGGCGTGGTGCAAAAGAGCTGCTCGCGCACGAAGCGGCCCCGATGGACCGGCGAGCTCTGGTTCCCCTTCGCGTACACCGACAGGATCGATGCCTGAGTGAGCAAGCCCGCCCGATTCGCGGAACCGAGGCCAACCTGGACGAAATCGCCGCCACCGGGGTACGCCACGCCGTAGAACTCGGCCAGCGCGCTGTTCACGAAGGTGTAGCGGGCCGACAGCAGAGCGGCCAGTGTGCCCTCGTGCCTCCAGACAACCTCGTCGATGAATCGCGCGGTCTCGGCGCGGAAGGCATCCCGCAGCGAGGCATCGAAGGCCGGATAGACCACGCGATCCTTGTCGAGCTGATCAAGGCGCGCCAGGCCCAACCACCCGGCATGGAACGCCGCCGTCACCTCGTGAGCGCGCGAATCACCAAGCAACCGTCGCGCCTCGCGCTCCAGATCCGCGGGCAGGGTCAGCTGGCCTTGTGCCGCGGCGGTGAGAAGACCTTCGTCGGGCGTCGAGCCCCAGAACAGAAACGAAAGGCGTGTCGCCATCTCGTAGGGTGAAAGCGGAACCGCCCCCGCGAGATCGGAGTCCGCCACGTCACCCAGCTCGATCCGGTACAGAAACTGCGGGCTCTCGAACAGCACCTCGACCACGCGCCCGATGCCTTCGGCGAAGCCACCGTCGGCCTGGCCAGCCGCGAAGACCGACGCCAGAGCGGAGGCCTCGGTCGGCTCCGGCGGCCGGCGCCAGACGCGGCGACCGAAATCACGGATGAATCCGTCGGCGCAGTCGGCGTCGGCCGCGCCGGCCGCACACGGGAGGAAGCGAGCCAGATCTTGGACCACGACCGCCGACGCCTGTTCCGCGAGAGCCACGGTCTGCTCCACCAGCAGATCGCTCGTGCCCAGAACATCGGCGTTGTTGTCGAAGCCCAACGCCTGCTCATCGGGCGGCAGTCCCGAGGTGTCGATCAACCCTGGCCCCAAGAGGTCGCGCAAGGTCCGCCCGTACTCGGCGCGCGTCAGCCGCCGCAGCGGCGACGGCCCGGGGTCGCGCGATGCGCAAAGTGGGGCCGCGCGCCCGCCGACGTGTTCTGGGGTGGCCGGCACNNCCCCGCCCCTCTAACACCGTGCCGCGTGTGGATGGCTGTCGTCATGGCAAGTCTCCGCTCCCTCTTGTCTCCCCGTGGCCTTGCGCCGCCCCTGACGGCTTTTCGCGGTCGCCGCCAAAGCTGCAAGCCCTCGACAAGAGAGGCACAGAGCAACACGCGTACCAGCGGGCTGTTCCCGCTGTTGGCGATGATCGCCGCCGCTAGCTCACGCGAAACGCGGGCCGCCCACCTGAACCGTCCGCGGGAGCCCGGGTCCGGACGTCCGCGCGACGTCCACCGGACGTCCGCCCCGCTGCTCGGGGGAGCGGCACGCAGGGAGGCAGCTCGACCAGATGT
>PMNO01000250.1 GCA_003161835.1 Myxococcales bacterium
GGGCGGGGGGGGGAGGGCGGGGGGCCTGACGCAGACCATACTGACTATCCAACGAACCCGTCAACCAGCAAGATCAGCAAGATCCCCGAGCAAGATCACCAACGCCCGTCAGCGCAATCTCTGGGCGACCCCGCTGACCATGAAGACCACCGACTCGGCCCGCTCCGCCAGGATTTGGTTGGCGATGCCGACCACGTTGACGAGCCGGCGATCGGGGACCAATGCGGGCAGGAACCCCAGGCCCACCTCCGTGGTGACCAACACGACGGGAATGGCGCAGTGATACAGCCGATCGGCCAAACGCTGAACTTGGGCGATCACCAGCCGGTCGTCGTCCGCCGGAACCGAGGCCAGGCGACTCGACACCCATTGGCTGAATCGGTCCAGCACCATCGCGCCGTGGCCCTCGACGAGCGCGGCGTCGAACGCATCCTCCAGGTTCGCCGGGGCATCCTTGACCCGCCAGATGGCATCCTGATCGCGACGGTGGCGGGCCAGCCGCGCCTTGAGCTCGTCGTCCCCCTCGACCTCCAGCGCCACATACAGCCACGGGGGCGGGCCAAGCTCGGATGCCCGTCGCAGAGCATAGTCCGATTTCCCGGAGCGCAGTCCCCCGCTGACAAAGGTGAACATCGCGACAAATTATCACGTCGCCCACTCGTCTACCTGCGCGGTCGAGGAAGAAATGCCGGGCTCGCGCTCACGCTCGTCTGGGGCCAGCCAAAAGGCCGCCAAACGAGCGTGGCAAGATAGAGCCTCCCTGTCTCGGGCGCGGTCCCGCTATGAACAGCCCGAGGTCGTGCCGCAGTTGACGCACTTGTGGCAGCTGCCGTTGGGGATCATGATCGATCCACACTCAGGGCAGGTCGGTGCGTCGCTGCGGGCGATGAAGCTGAAGTTTCCGTTGCCATTGATGTGCCCCGACGTGGCGTCAATCACCTCGACCTTGGGCAACGCCGCCATGGGCGTCGACGCCCCCGTGGTCACAATCTGGGAAACCCGTTTGAGGTCACCCGACGCATCAATCGTGCTGTCTGTTTCCACGCGGGTTTGGCTTTCGTCGCGCACGAACTTCGCTCCCAACCAGCGGAAGATGTAGTCCATTATCGAGCTGGCGCGAGGAATCTCGGGGTTTCCGGTAAATCCGGAAGGATCGAACTTGGTGCGGGTGAACTTGTCGACCAAGAGACGCAGGGGCACGCCGTGTTGCAACGCCAGCGAGATGGCGGTCCCGAAGCTGTCCATCAGTCCCGAGATCGTCGAGCCTTCCTTGGCCATCCGAATGAAGATCTCGCCTGGATCTCCGGTCTCGTAGAGGCCCACGTGGATATAGCCCTCGTGCCCGGCAACCGAGAACTTGTGCGTGATCGATCGTCGTTCGTCGGGCAACTTGCGCCGGACCGCCGCCGGAGGACCCTTGGTGTCGACCAAGGCCGGTACCCCGAGTGCCGCCGCGCCGCTTCCGATACCCGCACCCGACTTGGCCATCCCGGGATCGCTCTTGCTGGTCGAGAGCGGTTGGGTGCGCTTGCACCCGTCGCGGTAGATGGCGATGGCCTTCAGTCCGTCCTTCCAGGCTTCCATGTAGGCGTCCTGAACATCTTCGATTGTGGCCTCGGGGGGCAGATTCACCGTTTTTGAGATGGCCCCCGATATGAATGGCTGCACGGCCGACATCATGCGGATGTGGCCCAGGTACTGGATCGAACGGGTGCCATTGGCCGGGCGGAACGCGCAGTCGAACACGGGCANNTCCATCATGAAGCCGATGGTGCCGGTCGGGGCGATCACAGTGGCCTGTCCGTTGCGAAACCCGTGCTCCTTGCCGACGCTGATGGCGTCGTCCCAGGTTTCGCGCGCGGCGGCCAGCATGTTGGACGGCACCCGAGCGCTGTCGATCCTATCGACTTTTTGCCGGTGCTTCTTCATCACGCGCAGGAACGGCTCTTCGTTCTCCGCGTACCCGTCGAACGGTCCGGTGACGTCCCGAGAGATCACGGCGCTGGTCCGGTAGGCCCAGCCAGTCATGATCGCCGTGATGGCTCCCGCGTAGGCGCGCGCCGNNTCCTGAGCCACGATGGTGAGCTCGATCGCCTTCTTGAAGGATTCGATATCAAATTCGCCGTCGGCCAGCTGATACTTACGAAGATTCAGCGACGCCAGATTGCACGCCGAATCATCGAGATACATGTACTCCGAGCAGGGGTTGGATGCATTGATGCGCGCCGTATTCGGCGACGTGTGCCAGTCGTTGATGGTGGTATCGAACTGCAATCCCGGATCGCCGCACTGCCAGGCCGCGTCCGCGATCTGGCGCCACAGGTCGCGCGCCTTGACGGTATCGACCGGACGACCATCCCGGATCGCCCGGGTGGAGAACTCGCGGTCCTTCTGCACCGCTTCCATGAAATCGTCGGTGACGCGCACCGAATTGTTCGAATTCTGGAAGAAGACGGACTTGTACGCCTCACCGTCGAACGATCCGTCGTAGCCGGCGTCGATCAGCTTCCAGGCCTTCTTTTCTTCCTTCGCCTTGCACCAGATGAATTCTTCGACATCCGGGTGATCGATGTTCAGGATGACCATCTTGGCCGCCCGCCGGGTCTTGCCACCTGACTTGATGACACCCGCGAACGCGTCGAAACCGCGCATGAAGCTCACCGGGCCCGACGCGGTGCCGCCCCCTTGCAGGAGCTCGCGCGAGCTGCGCAGCGGAGATAAATTGGTGCCGGTCCCGCTGCCGAACTTGAACAGCATCCCTTCGGTCTTGGCCAGGGTCAGGATGGATTCCATCGTGTCCTCGACGCTGTTGATGAAACACGCCGAGCATTGCGGGTGTGGTTCGGAGCCGACGTTGAACCAGACCGGCGAGTTGAACGACATCTTCTGTTCGACCAACAGGTGCCGCAGCTCGGCCCGGTAGATGTCGGCGTCCGCGGGGGTGGCGAAGGTGCCGTCCTTCAAGCCCCACGCGGTGATCGTGTCGGCGACACGGCTGATGAGCTGGCGGACCGATCGTTCGCGGCCGGGGGTGCCGACGGTTCCTCGGAAATATTTTTGGACCACGACGTTGGTCGCGGTCTGGCTCCAACCGCGGGGTACTTCGACGTCCTTTTGCTCGAACACGACCTTGCCGTTCTCACCGGTGATGTTCGCCGTCCGCAGATCCCATTCGACGGTCGTGAAGCCGTCGTCGCCTGGCTTGGTGAAGAAACGACGTATCGGCAGTCCCGGTTTCCGTGGCTTCGCTTCCGGCCTTGTCGTGGGCTTGCCGGCAGAGGTTCCGGCGGATGTCCCGACGGATTTGGCAACGTCTTTTCCCATTGTGTTTCCCGCGTCGTGGCGGCCGTTCTTCCTGCGGACGTCGTTCTTCTCAAGCATAGGAAATCCTCCCCGCTAACGGACTGGTCATATTCGGGGCGTCAGTGCCCCACCGGACTTAGACCACAAAATGCACCAGAACGCAATATATAGTGGTATGTAGGTCAAAGACACGCAATATACGGTGGTATCTTCTGTGGACAGCCGGTGGAAAACCTGTGGGTTACGCCGGGAATGGCCTGCAATCTACAAGCGATTGGCGGGTCCCATACTTTTCCACCATTCGCAAAACAAGTGCAATGACTTCGCGTAACGTGACAATNNTGAGGCTCTTTCGCGAAATCGTCCCGAATCTGAGATGCTGAACCCGACCGTGGGTAACTCGCAGCGCGCGACAAGCCAGCAAATGACTGTATCCGCCTTGGGTCGGGTCGGTCTTGTTGTTCTTATTCTCGCGGGAGGCGGCTGCTTCGAACCCCCGCCGGCCGTCCAATCACGCACCGCCCTGGTGGACACATGCCGCGGAATCGAAGACGGAGCCTATTGCGATGATAAAAATGTATGCACCTCCCGGGACAGGTGCGCAGGCGGTATTTGTGTTGGTGAGCCGGCTCCCGAGGGCATGACTTGCACGGACGGCAATCTATGCACGACCGGCGACTCTTGCCGAGGGGGAGTTTGCACGAGCGTGCCCGTGGCCGATGGCACCTCGTGTACGGACGACGATGCCTGTACGACGCCGGACGCCTGTCGTGCCGGCCAGTGCGTGCCCGGGCCGGCGCTTGGATGTGACGACGGTATCGCCTGTACCCTGGACACCTGCGTGGCCAGCAGCGGCTGTCAATTCAAGACGACGTCCGCGTGCCCCGATGGGGACGCAGGCGGGCAGACCGATGGCAATGTGGCGAATTCCGACGGCGTCACACCGGATGATCGACCGGCCGTTGAGGTGGGTGGGGCCGGGGGCTTCGACGGCGCCCGGGATGCCGATGCCGCCATGGGTGCCGATGCCGCGGAGGATGTCGCGGCCGACACAGGCTTACCGCCCGACGCCGGCGCGGGTGCGGACGCCGAGGTGGATGCGCCGGTTGATGCGCCCCTGTTCGAGGACGCACAAGGCCCCGCCGACGCCCTGTCGGACGCCGTCGACGGTCTGGACCGGACGGACGCCAGCGATGCCGCCGCGCCGACGTTTCAAGTACGCGGGGGAGCCTGCTCCTGCGCGCTCCCGGTCACGCCCTCTGCACCGGCGAGCGTTGGGCTCTGCATTCTGGGAGCGTCATTGCTGTTTGCGCGTCGTCGGCGGCGAACGCGTGCGCCGCTCTCGAAGTGACGTGACGCTCGGCCACGATCCATGCGGCCCTGCCGCTCTCCTCTCACGATAGCGATGAGTACGGCCTCGCAGCCGTATTTGCCGCCGTGGACCTGCGCCACCGGGTCGCCAAAAAACTGGCTCGCTCGCGGAAGACGCGTACCATCGGTTCGTGCTGCGCCTGACCGCCGTGACCTTGCGCCATCAAGGACAGACTGTCCTCGATGCCGTGACAATGGAAGCGCGCGCGGGGGAGCTGCTGGTGGTGGAAGGTGGGCGGGCCGCGGGGAAGACTCTGCTGCTGGAGATCGCCGGGGCGCGGCGCCGGCCGGACAGCGGTACCGTTTGCATCGCCGATCACGATCTCACCGCGCTTCAGAGGGACTCCTTGCCGTTCGTTCGCCGCAACGTCGGGTTCGTCGAGAGTCAGCCGTGGTTTGTGTCCGGAATGAGCGTCCTTGACAACGTCATGTTGGTCTTGGGTGCGCGAGACGAGCCGGTCGACTGGGCGCGTGAGGCGGCGCTGCGCGCTCTGGGAAAGGTGGGGGCGGTGGGCTTGGCGATGGCTAGAACCGAAACCCTATGTAGCTCGGCCCGACGCCTGGCCGGAATCGCGCGGGCGCTGGCGGGCTCACCGCCGGTGTTGTTGCTGGACGATCCGAGCGCGTCCTTGACCGCGGCCGACACCGGCGCGGTGCTGTCGGCCCTGCTGGGCGCTGTCGCGAGCGGCGCCGTGGCGGTGTGCGCATCTGCCGACGGCGCATTCACGTCGGCGGCGGTGCGGGCCGGCGCGCGTCGACTGCGCCTGGAGGGCGGCCGGCTGCTCGCCGGGCCCATGCCCATGTCGGTCGTCACGGGAGGTCGGGCTTTTGACCGCCCATCGGCCAGCCGCGAGGCGCTCCCGTGAAGCGACGCCGGGCGCGCCCTTCGATCGCCGTGCGCGGCGCTTGGGCGATGCGGATCATCGCCCATGGGTTTCGCCGCCGCCAGGCCACGTTGGCGCTGGGGTGTGTTGCATTTTCAATTGTCACCGTGGCGATCCTCGTCGGTGCTGCCTTCGTCTCGGCGGGAAGGACCGAGCCGCGGCCGTTCTCCTCGACGGGTGGGGCTGAGCTCGTGGCGTTTCTGCGCGACGATCTCCCTTCGGTGTCTCGGGATGCCTTGTCGGTCGCCCTGGGCCGCCTGCCCGGCGTGGCCGGTGTTCGACTATTGGGTGGCGACGAGGCTCTGGCGCGCATGCGCCGGGATCTCGGAGATCGGGCCTCCGTACTCGATGGCGTCGAAGAGGGATTTCTTCCGACCACGCTGGAGATCGCGCTGGAACCCGGTGGGCAGGGCGTCGAGCGGGCGGATGCCATCGCCTGGCGTCTGCGACGGATGGAAGGCATCACGGACGTGGACACCTTGCGAACGAGCGACGACGAACGGTTGGCGCGTCTGCAAGCCATCGACCGCCATTCGCGAAAGGTCGGCCTGGCGCTTGCCGCGGCCACCGGGGCGCTCGCGCTTTGCCTGGCGGCTCTTGCGATGCGACGGCCACGGGCGGAGGCCCGACTGCTCAGCAGCCTGGGTTTCACGGCCGCCGCCGTCGCGGCTCCGGGGGCCATCCTGGGGGGGATTTGCGCGGCGGTCGGGGCGATCGCTGGGGTGTGCGTGAGCGGCCTGGCGTCGCGCATCGGGAGCGCGGCGTGGTGGCTGGGCTCGGCTCCGGTCGCTCGGATGACCGGTGAAACGCGTTGGTTGGCAGTGGGCAGTCTGGTGGTGGTCGCGTCCGCGGGAGCTTGCCTGGGCTGGTTCGGATGGCGCGCCTCGGGCCGTGTCGACGACGGGCGTGAAATTGCCGGCTAGCGGCTCGACAGCGTGGGGGCCATTGGCCCGAAGTCGGGGTCTGACGGTGTTGCTAGCCTTGGCGTCGGTCGCCACGATCAGCGGGCGGAGCGCGGCTTCCTCCGGCGAGGGGGCGTTGGAGCCGAACGGTCGCGGCATGCAGTTGTTGGGCGGGCGCGAGCAGATTCTTCTGGAGCAATCCGAGCGCGCCCGGCTGTCCGCGCGCGCGCGCGCGCTGACCCTCTATCGACTACTGCGCGCCGAGGAGCTCGAACGGCGGAGGTCCGCCGCGGACCCCATCGATGGCCCCCGCGATAGGCTGGGCGCTCGGGCCGTGGTCCTGGCGACCGCGATTCTGGAACGCGATCTGAACGAGGCACGCGCGGTGCGCGCTGAGCTGGATCGGGTTCGGGCGGAAAGAGCAATCTTCAGGGATCGCCCTGACCACCGCGCGCTGGCCACGGCGGTCCCCGCGCGTCTACCGCCAGCGTTTGCGCCAGCTTCATTCTTGCGGCCCGTGACCGGGCTGCTGGTCACACCTTTTGGGGTCGCTCGCGACCCCGCGACCGGTGCGTGGATCTTCAGGGCCGCCGCCACGTATGCGGCCCAACCCCGTGAACAGGTTCGCAGTCCCACACAGGGACGAGTCGCCCGCGTCGCGAACAGCGTCGCCGGTGGGGTGGCCATCGTTCTTTCGCAAGAAGACGACGACCACTGGACCGTGGTGGTGAGCGGCCTGTCCAGCGTCGCGGTTTCCCCCGGCGAATTCGTCCGGCGCGGCGATCCCGTGGGCCGCGCGCCTTCGACGCCGGGAGCGGTCGTGCGCATCGAGACGTGGCGGGGGCGAACACCCGTGGATCCCGCTTCGGTTCTGGGGACGCGCTGAGCGCGAACCGGGTGTTCACCTCCTCGATGCCGAGGGCGGCGGTGCGCTAGAATCGCTCTCGATGAACAAGGTCTCAGGGCAAGCTCGTGGATTTGGGTCGCGCACGCGCGGTTCGGTCAAGCGCTGGGCGCCGGTGGGTCTCTCGGTGGCCGCCGCCTTCTTCGGGGGAGCTCTGTTTGCGCGCCCGGGGCACGCCGGTCGGTTCAACCCGTACCAGAAGCTCGGCGTGTTCACGAAGGTGCTCTCGCACATCGAAAACCACTACGTCGAAGACATCGCCGAGACCGACCTCATGTACGGGGCCGCGCGCGGCTTGACCGATGTCCTCGATCCGCACTCGCGCTTCATGGATCCCG
>PMNO01000455.1:0-3081 GCA_003161835.1 Myxococcales bacterium
GGACAGATCAAGCTTGGAAACTATGAAGTCGCCAACCGGCTCTCCTACTTCCTTTGGGGCACCATGCCCAATCAGGCTCTGTTCGATGCGGCAGCAGCCGGCAAGCTGTCCGACGCGGCTGGAATCGAGGCGCAGGCGCGCCTGATGTTGACCGACGCGAAGGCAAGCGCGATGTTCAGCGACTTCTTCGTCGACTGGCTGGACATGGACGTCCTATCGACCAAGCCCAAGGACGCGGCCGTGTACAGCATGTACAACGATACGCTGACCGCGGCCATGACCAGTGAGCTGCAATCCTTCTCTACCGCGATCATGAGCGGCACCGGGCACTTCGAGGAGCTCATGACGGGGACGAATTCCTTTGCGAATCAGCCCCTGGCGGCCCTCTACAAGATCCCCGGCGGTGTCACCGGAATGGCCATGAAGCCGGTGATGCTGCCCGCCGCGGAGCGGTCCGGGTTGTTGACGATGGCTGGGTTCCTGAGCCTGACCGGGGCCTCGGATGGCTCGAATCCTCCCCGACGAGGCAAAGCGGTCTTCTACAAGTTCCTTTGCGGCGTGCTACCTCCGACCCCCGCCGTCGTTCCCGATCCGAAGCCGATCACGCCTGGCGTCACCACCCGCCAGCGCTTCGAGGAACATTCCATGAACCCCTGCACGGGCGCGTGCCACAAGATTCTCGATCCGCTGGGCTTCGCCTTCGAAAATTACGATGGCATCGGTCAGTACCGGACCACGGACAACAATCAGCCGGTCAACGCCGCCACCATGCTCACGCTGGATGGCAAGACGCAGCCGATTGCCGACGCCCGCGCCCTGGCCGGGGTGCTTGCCACCAGCGACCAGGCGCAAACCTGCTTTGCCAAGCAGTGGTTCAGGTATGCGCTCGGACGCGTCGACACCGCGGCCGATCTGGCCTCGGTGAATGGAGCGGCGACGACTTTCAAGACCGCATCCCGCGACGTTCGCGAATTGATTGTGGGCGTATCCACTTCTCGTACCTTCCGCTACAGAGCCCCGGGCACGGGGGAGGTGTTGCAATGAGATCCGACAAGTACTCGCGACGGGCACTACTCAAGGGAATGGGCGTTGGCATGGGCATGCTGCCCATGCTGAATTCAGAGCGCGTCGTCGCGGCAACCGGAGGTGTCGCGAAGCGTTTCATCGCCATCACCTGGACGAATGGAATTGTTCCGGACGATTTCTACCCGCCAGCGGGAGCCCTCACGGCAGCGCTACCCGCCATCTTGGCCCCCCTCGAGATGTGGAAGTCGAAGGTTCTGTCGATCCGCGGCAAGGGCACGAAGACCAACACCGGGGGCATTGACTCCAAGGTCATGCTCAGCTCGAACGCCTTCGGAGGACACTCCGCCTATCCCACCCTGCTCACTGGATCCATGAGGGGTGCCACGGCATCGATCGACAACTTGATCAACGACTCGTTCAAGACGGCGGGGTATGCGTCCCCTCCCCTCACACTCGGTCTCCGACCCGGAAGCAGCTCGACGAGCTGGAAAGCCGGAGGCGTCAAGAACTCCTCGGAGACCGATCCCTATCGCCTCTACACGCGCCTCTTCGCCGGTATTCCCGCGAATCCGCCCCCGGCCGGGATGCCAGCCACCCCGATGGCCGATCCGTTGCTGGCGCGGCGCAAGAGCGTGATTGACAAGCTCAAACCGGATCTCATGAACTTCGCCGCCAAGTTGGGCAAGGATGATCAGGCCAAGGTCAACGCGCACCTGGATTCCATCCGATCAATNNCCGCCAATACGCCCGCGGGGTTGACGTTCGGCAACAACAACCAGAACTTTCCCGATCAGTTCAAGCTGATGACCGACATCATGGCCGCGTCCGTGAAATGCGACCTGGCCCGCACGATGACTCTGGACCTGATCGATGACGGCGGCGGCAATAGTTTGACGTTTCCCACCCTCAACCTTTCCAGCCCCGACTATCACGCAATCGCGCACAAAGGGTCGGCGTCGTACGCGCAAAAGACCCAGATCGACGCCATGTTTTACAAGTACGTGGCGAACTTGGTGGGGCAGCTGGCCGCCAATCCGGAAGGTGGAAGCACGTCGCTCGACAATACGGTCATTCTTTGCTGCAACGACATGAACGAAGGTTCCAACCACTACGTCGCGAGCTTGCCGTACCTGGTCATCGGTAGCGGAGGCGGTTTCTTCAAACAAGGAACGTGCGTCCAGCTCGCCGCCAACGCGCCAAACAATCAGCTCCTGACCAGCATTTGTCACGCTATGGGCATGACCGTAGCCGGCGTTGGTGATGCCGCGTACACGGGCGATCTCGATTCCGTGTTGAAGGCCTGAAGGCCTGGGGCCGATCGCCTCGGCTTAGCGAGGCAGCCAGCCGGAGACGCCGGTGATTGGAACGCTGGTTTTCCATCGGCCGTAATTGTCCCATCCGCCCGGAAACCCCGGGCCGGGCAAGTGCAAGCTGTGGGGCGCCAAAGGTCCTCACCCGACCCCGATCGGGTCAGAGCGTCGCTGCATTGCCAGCTCGGCCTACACGTGCGTGGGCCTTCGCCATTCTGGGGAGTGGTTTGCCCGTGGAACCCGCTCCGGGTTTCTCAATCAGGCTTCGACGAAGCGCGATGGGCCAAACCGCCGAGCGAGTGTTCAGGTGCTGGGCTCGAGTATTCGAGCCACGCGTCGACGAATCACGTGCGGTACGGACTTGCGCTCCATCCGATGCCGAGGGAATGTAGCGCCCAAAAGAAAGGATACCGACATGGAAACCCTCGCAAACCCGTCGTTCGTCGATCTAATTCTTCGTTGGGGACACGTCGTCTTCGGCATCATCTGGATCGGTCACCTGTACTTTTTCAACCTGGTCAACGTGCCGTTTCAGGGCGGCCTCGACAAGGAACTCAAGCCCAAGGTGAACCCCGCCTTGCTTCTGCGGGCCTTCTGGTGGTTCCGATGGGGAGCGATGTACACGTTCCTGTTCGGATTGACCTTGTTCCTCTACGACTACATTCATTTGCATCAGTTGATGGATGCGACCACCGGCCAGATGTCGGGTCGGGCGATGTGGATCCTGTGGGCGATGTTGCTGGGC
>PMNO01000455.1:3112-5540 GCA_003161835.1 Myxococcales bacterium
TTCTGGTTCGGGATGATCAAGCGATCATTCAAGGTCAAGACGACCGTCTAGCTTGGGCTCGTCCGAGCGGAATTTGACCGCGCGCCGTCAGGGGCCAAGATGGCCCGATGTCTGTGATCGGGGCGATGCGCGTTCAGTGGGTCGCGATCCTGGGTGTCAGCCTGGGGATCGTCGCGGCGGGTACGAGCGCGGTTCCGCGCCAAGCGCGGGCCGCCGGCAACCGACCCGCCGTGCACCCCATCTATGCCCACCTGCAGGACGCGCCGGAAAACGATCTGGCCCTGCGGCGCTTCAGCGCGACTGTGGGGAGGTTTGGCCTGGGCCCGGTCGAGATTGTCGACATCGATGGCGATCCGCCCCCGCACACCGCGGAGAAGCTGCGCGCCGGCATCGATCTGGTTCGCAAGCTNNCTCTACGTGCGGCCATGCTGGCGCCTACCCGACAGTTCAACGCGCAACAGTATCCGCCCTTGCTCCTGGAAGATTGGGCGCGCGCCGCGGCCGAGATCGCCTCCCGCCCGCAAAGCGCCTTGGTGGTGCGCGCCGCGCCCGAGGCCTTCGTAACCTGCGACGGTGGGGCGCCCTTGCCGGGACCCGCGACGTTCGTGGGCCTGGCCCAGGGCGAGCATCTGATTCACGTCGATGAACCGGGCTGGGCTGGGTGGGGCGCGACCCTGTCCGTGAATGGGCCGAGANNCCCGGTCGGGACGGCGGACTTTCCCTGGCCCTGCGTCTGGTGGACGCCGCCGGCGTGCGGCGGGACGCGGTCATCGAGCCGCTGGCCGGCGATTCCGGCGTTCTGGATGCCGCCGTCATGCGCCTCGACGAACAGGCACGGGTTTCCGAACGCGGCGACGCGACCCCGCGCGCATCGGCGTCGTCGGGAGCGCCGGCGTCGGATCCGATTGCCCTGCCGCCGGCGGTTCTGATGGCGNNGCCTGGCCGACGATCCCGGGGCCTGGGCACGCGATCACTGGCCTCTGTTGACGGCTGTGGGGGCGATGGTGGGCACGGCCCTGATTCTGTCGATCAGCGTGGCCGCCGATCGGCCCACACGCTGAGGTGATCCGATTGCGCGACCCATGGCCTCGCTGATAGACCGAAGCGGCATGCGGGGACGGGTCTCGGCGCACCGTATCGACGGCGTGGGCACGTCGATCTTCACGGAGATCACGGCGCTCGCCGTGCGTCACGGCGCGGTCAATCTGGGCCAGGGATTTCCCGACTTCGCGGCGCCCGACTTCGTCAAGGAGGCGGCCGCACGCCACATCCGGGACGACCACAATCAATATGCGGCGAGCCCCGGAGTTCCACGCCTGCGCCAGGCGCTGGCCGACGACTGGCGCAGGCGATGCCCTGGCGCCCCGGACGTGGACCCGAACGACGAGATCACGGTCGCCGCGGGAGCCACCGAACTGCTGCACGATGCGGTGCTGGCGATCGTGAACCCGGGCGACGAAGTGATTGTGTTCGAACCAGCTTACGACGCCTACGCGCCCGACATCGCGATGGCGGGAGCCAGCGCGCGCGCCGTTCCCCTCGGTCAACCCGACTGGACGTTCGACCCGGGGCTATTGTCGGCCGCGTTCGGACCGCGCACGCGCGCCTTGCTCCTGAACACGCCCCACAACCCCACGGGGAAGGTGTTTTCACGGGCCGAGCTGGAGATCGTCGCCGCGCTTTGTCAGCGGCACGACGTGACCGTGATCAGCGACGAGGTCTATTCGGCGATCACCTTCGACACGGTTCACGTCTCCATCGCGACGCTGCCCGGAATGTTCGAGCGGACCATCACCATCGACAGCATGGGCAAGACATTCAGCGTGACGGGTTGGAAAGTCGGTTGGGCCATCGCGCCCGCGCCCTTGTCCGCCGCGCTGCGGGCCGTGCACCAGTTTGTCACCTTCACCAACGCGACCCCCTTTCAAGAGGCGCTGGCCGATATCTTGCCGATCGCCGCCCGAGACGGTTACTACGACCAGCTCCGCGCGGACTATCGTCGCCGGCGCGACCTCTTGTCGGCCGTCTTGCGAGCGGCGCGCCTTTTGCCCCTGCCCATCGGAGGTGCCTATTTCCTGCTGACGGACATCAGCGGCCGGGGCTTCGACGGCGATGCCGATTTCTGTCGGCGCCTGGTCTCGGAGTACGGGGTGGCGGCGATTCCGACGTCAGCTTTCTACGCCGATCCATCCGCCGCGCCGACCTTGGCGCGTTTTTGCTTCGCCAAGAAAGACGAAACCATTGCGGCGGCGGCACCGCGCCTGGCCGCGCTCGCATCGAAGAACCCGCCCTGAGACAGCATGTGCCCGTTGCGGTATAAAGGGCCCTTCGAGGTGTCAATGAGCAAGAATCTGTGGTCCCGGGTTCTGGCAGCGAGCCTCTCGTCATGGGTAGCGCCTGCCCTGGTCTTGGCGCACACCCGCCTCGA
>PMNO01000262.1 GCA_003161835.1 Myxococcales bacterium
CCCGCCATCCGCTCGGAGTGAATCAGCTGGGTTTGGGTGGTACGCAGGTCGCGCAGCGCCCGCTCCGTCTCGCCTTTCGCGCGTTCCAACTCGGCGGTTCTTTCGCGGACTTTCAACTCTAGATTTTCGGAAAAGGCGCGGACCTCCGTGTACAAGCGGGCGTTTTCGATCGCGGTGGCGGTCTGATCCGCGAGCGTNNGAGCGTGAGCGGCGCGGCCAGCAAGGGGCCCTTGAGCCCAGCGGCGGACGCGGCCGTCGCGAGATCTTCGTCGGCTTCCACGGCGCCGGTGCGACGCGGTCGGCCGTCCACCGCTATGAGCCGCGCCAGCTCCGCCAGTCGACGTCCCACGGGCTCGCCCGCAACAGCACGAATGGCGAACTTCCGCTGGCCGCTGCCGCCATGGTCCCGCGACAGCGCGATGGCGACCATCTTGCCACCCAACACCGTGAGCGCCTCGCTCACCACGGACCGCAACACATGGTCCAGATCGACAACCGAGCTGATCGCGCGACCTACCTGATGCACCGTAACCAGCTCCCGCACCCGGGCGGCCAACCCTTCCTGATTCTCCTTGAGGCTATGGATCATGACTCTGAAGGCCTCGGCCACGTCGCCCAGCTCGTCTGGACTGTTGACGCCGATTTGGGTGTCCAGGTTGCCAAGCGCGATCGATAGCGCCGCCGCGTGCAGATCGCGCAGAGGCCGCGTCAATCGCCGAGCCAGGATATCCGCCAGCACGATCGCCACCAGCAAGACGGCGATGGCCCCCAGTGACAAGGTCAAGGTCACGCGTCGTCGCGCCGCGGCCAGTGTTTCACGATCGAGCGCGATTCCCATGACCCCGACCCGCCGCCCCGACGCGTCCTGAATGGGACCGAACGCGACCGAGTACGATCGGCCTCCGATCTCGAGGGGCACGACCGGCGACACGGCCGCCCGCAGGGACCGCGCCGCGACGAGGGGCAGTGACGGACCCACCAGCCGCTCCCCGGTCGCGGTCATGAACGTCGACGCGCTCGGCTCGACGCCGCGATAGAAGATCACCTCCCGCGCCGCACCCAGTTCCGCCTTCACGCGATCCGCGACGGGGCCGTCGATGCTCAGCGACACGACCGCCGCGCCCAGCAGCCGCAAGGCGCGATCGCATAGCGGCAAGGCCACGCGCACGACCAGGCGCCTGCCGGCGGATTCGATGCTGATGCTGCGCTCGAACTCCAGCGCCCGACGCACCACGGGCGAACGATCGGCGGGTTCGAACTCGGCGAAACGATCGCCGATGGAGGCGTCGTTGCAGGTCCCCCCCGCGCAGCGCGCGACGACGTGGCCGAGCGCGTCCGTCACCTCGACCAGAGCCGAGGGCTGCTGCTCGGACAGCTCCGCCAGGCGGCGCCGCACCTCCGCCGGGGAGCGCGCCAGCGCCTCCATCAGGGAGGCGTCATCACCAAGAGCGGATGCCCGACTGGCGCGTTCACGCACCTCCTGTAGGAACAGGGCGCGCGCGACCCGAAGCGCGCGCTCGGCCTCGAATTCGATACCCTGTTCGACGCTGGACAAGACCAACGCGATCGACACCGCGGCCACCGCGATCACGGGCACCAACGTGGCGCCGATCAGGAACAACGACAAACGCAGGCGCAAGCCCCGCCAGCGCCGCGCGCCGGGGCGCTTTGGTGGGAGGGACGGCCGAAAGCGCAAGAGCGTGGACAAGCGGTACATTCCCGAACGCCTTAGCAGCCATTCTCCCGACGATCGCAACGAGGGCGACCGTCCCCGGGACGACCGGGTGGTCGCCAGGGGGTCGTCCCCACCAGGGCTGCCCAGGACGTCGCTCATCGTGCGTGCTCGACCGAGCGGTACAGCGCCATGGCCGACGGTTGGACGACCAGCCCGCGAATCGCCGACCGGGTCGCGAACATCACCATCGGGTGCGCCAGCGGCACCCACGGCGCATCGTTGGCCACCATCGCCTGGGCCTGCGAGTACAGCCGTTCCCGTTCGGTGCGATCGGTCACACGCTGGGCCATTCCAATGATGTCGTGAAACCAGGCGTTCGAATAGAACGAGATGTTCGAGGGGTGCCCCCCCGTCGTATTGTCGGAGTCGAGCAAGTTGTACAGGAAGTTGTCGGGATCGCCGTTGGCCCCGAACCACCCCGCCAATGCGAGATCGTGCTCGCCGGCCCACAGCGCACGCTGCAGCTCGCCCGGTTCGCGCGTGACGATCTCGATCGGCAAGCCGACCTCCCCCAAACAGCTGCGCACCACCGACGCGACGCGATCGGGAGCGGGCACATATTGGCGCGGCACGGACGGGACGTAGAGCTTCAGCGGCCGAGCGATCGCGCCGCTGAAGCCCGCTTCGGCCAGCAAGGTGCGCGCGCGTTCGGGATCGAAGGCGAACGTCACCAGATCGCCGCGTGCGCTCCAGACGTTCGGCGGCAGGGGCCCCACCGCGACGGTCGCCAATCCCTGGTACACGTAACGAACCAGGTCGTCACGACGAATGGCGTGCGCGATGGCCTGCCGGATCCGCGGATCGTCGAGCGGCCGCCGCTGGGTATTGAGCGCGAGATAGGCGACCAGGGCGGACGGCGCGGAGACCAACCGCAGATCGGGATCGAGCCGCACCAGGGGAATGTCGTCGGGCGCCAGTTGCTGAATGATGTCCGCGGCCCCCGATTCCAGGGCCTGCATCCGCTGCCGGGCGTCGGGAAGCATCAGCAAGACGAGGTACCGGATCCGCGCCGCCTGATCCCAGTAGTCGTCGAAACGCTCCAGGGTGATTCGATCGCCCGGAATCCATTCCAGGAATCGATAAGGCCCCGTGCCGACGGGATGGCGACCAAACTTGGGCCCCCATTTTCGGACCGCGGTCGGAGACACGATGGCGGCCGGACCAATGGCGAGGTTGGCGAGGAAGGGCGCATAGGGGCGATCGATCTGGAACTGCACCCGCAAGGGCGACAAGGCTTTGACCTGCTTGATGTTCTGGTAGCTACGGGCCCACACGAAATCGAGCTCATGGAAGGGGTGGTCCACGACGATCTGCCGCTCGAAAGAGAACACCACCGCGTCGGCGTCGAAGGGCGTACCGTCGTGAAAAGAAACATGGGGGCGTAGATCGAACGTCCAGACCATACCGTCCGGGCTGACGGACCAACGGGTGGCGAGATCCGGTTCTGGTTCCAGCCGTCCCGCCGCGAAGCGCACCAGCCGGCCGAAGACCTGCTCGGCGACTTCCAGGGATTCGATGTCCGACGCCCGCGCTGGATCGAGATTGGTGGCGTCACTGGCGCGCGCCACCACCAGCCGATCGTCATGCTGCTGCTGCACGTTGCCGCGCGGACCACACGCCATCAACATGCCCGCGATCGCCAGTGCCCCCGCGCACGGAAGCAGCCATGCCACCGTCAGCCCCATCACGGAGCGGACCTTCCCAAGCCCCGCGCGCGCCCGGTCTGACCGGACCGTTGCGCCCGTCACCGCGGCTCCGGGGCGATGTCGATCCGAACCTCTTCCTGCTCGAGGGCGTCTACTCGACGAAGGTCGGCCGCCACGGCCGGGTAGTCCGGCAATTGCACGCGCATGATGGGCAGCCACGATTGGCGCCGAATGACCAGGACCTCGCGCGTATGCGCCATGGAATCGATCCGACGATCCTCCCAAAAACGATATCCCGCCTTGCCGCTGACCAGGGTGCCCAGCTTGGAACCTGACGCCGAGGTCGACGACGACGACGACGCGCGCGGGGGCGGAATCAAACGTGCCCCGGGCGGCAGTTCGATTCGTGCCCGCAGATCCAACGGAACATCGAGACCAATCAACAGCGCCGTCGTGCGCCGGGGTTCGGTGGCATAGCGCCGCCCGGGCTGTGAGCGAAAGAATGTGGGAAGGAACCGAAGCTGCCGATCTTGCTTCAAGGCCAGGCGCGTGCTGCTGAAGGTGTACCGCAGTCGCACCTCCGCCGCGGCGTAGGGCCCTGCGGGGGATGAGGCGATGGTTCGGTCGGCGGCGGGCGTCTGGGGTGGCGGTGCGGAGGGCTCGTCCATTCCGATCCCACTGACCTGGCGCCCGATCTCGATTTGCAAGTCCTTCAACACGGCGCCCGGAAAGTGTACGCCCAGCCAACGCTGCTCGAAATCCTGGCGCAGCTTGGTGGAGTCAGAGCCGAAACGATCCACGATCTCCGCCCACTCGAGCGCGGCCCAACCCCGCAAGGTTTCGACGACTTCGGCCTTCCCCCCTCCGTGGTCGTCCAGATGAAACGCGATTTCGACCGCGCGGTGTTCGTCGACGCGGCTGTGCGCGATCTCGAACTGGCCCCCATCGAGGAGCAACACCCGCGCGCCATCCAAGCCGGCCGGGAGATATCCGAGCGGTGCGCGCTTCAGGCGCGGATCCGCGTAGACAATATGGTGTCCGGGCAACTCGAATCGAATCAGGGGCTCGGCGAAATCATCGGCTTCTTCGAGCGGCGTCGGTGCTTGCCCATCGGCGGTCAAGACCGATCGCGCCAGGACAGGCTGCGCTTGCAGGCCCAACGTCCGCGCCAGCGCCAGCATGATGGCCAGGCGATTGCCACGGCCGCGTGCGACTCCCATGCTGGCGGAATCCCGGAGATCGTCATCGGCATCGATGTTGTGACCCACCCATGCGACCAGCGCGGCGGCGCGGGCCTCGGGGCGCGCTTCGTCGGGACAGGAGGCGCGAATCTCGGCGGCGGCGCGATCCAACCCGGGAGCGCCACGCCACGTTCCATAGATCTGCTCGCGCAGAAAGCGCGCCCAGGCGGCCCATTGGACACCAACCGAAACGCGCACCGACGGAACGTACTCGATCGATGGAACCGACGACCGTTCCCCAAACAACTGGGACACATTCGTCGCCGTGAACGTCGTGACGACGGTTGGGACCTCCGGCCCACCGGTGGGGTGGGCTTGCACGACGTCAGCCGTGCGCGGGGGCGGGGGCGCAGGGGCGCGCTCGGGGGCGGGCGCTCCCGCGCGGCGATCGAAATGCATCTGGTCGGCGGTTTCGCGGCCGGTCACCAGGAGGTACTCGCTGCGATCCAGCGGAGCATCGAACGACTGGAAATAGAACCGATCGCCCAGAAAGCCACCGGAGGGATCACCTGGGGGGCCGGCCGCACCACCCGGCCCCGACGCGGTCACGAACGCGTCTCGGGGAGCGCGGGTCTCGATGGTCTCCTTTTCGACGTAGTCGCCGACCGCCAAATCCGCGGCCGAAATCGTGTCCTTGCCGGCCAGTTCCTCGGGTTCGCGCGTCGAGCCATCGGCCTTGTGCGTGCGCAGCACCAAGATCTCGGTGCCCGCGGGGACGTTTATCTCGCCCCACTTCTGAATCGCCTCCTTGCTTTGGACGCGCACGATCTCGTGATTCAGGACCATCTCGGCGCCACTCGAAAACACCCGCGTCACGGTGCGATCCAGAATCACGACCGCGGGCGCCGGGTAGCGACGCCCCGACGCTTCGAAGTCACGAATGACTTTGGCGCCATCCAGTCGAAACGCATCCAACGGCAGCGCCACGCCCAGCGCCCGCGCCGCCCGCAGAATCTCCGGCATCTCGGGATGTGCGGCCAGGGCGGCGGCGATGGCCTCCTTGGCTCTGCCGCCCGCGCCCGACGCGATGAGCGCGTCCGCCAGCCGCAGCTGACCGTCCCCGTCGGAGCGTTCGACGGTGGCGGCGAGCAACGCGGCCGCCTCCGCGGCACGTCCCCGGGCCGACAACACCGAGGCCAAGGTCAATTTCAGATCGTCGCGATCGGGTGCGACCTGGATGGCGCTCCGAAGCGTCGCCTCGGCGCCGGTCAGATCACCCAAGCGCCGCAAGCGTTCAATGCGCTCGTCGGAATCCCGACCACATGCCACCAGCGCCGCCCCGAAATGTTTCTCGCCTTCCACGTCGCGATGATCCTCCGCGCGCCCGAGGGCGGTCTCGACGACCGGGCACGCCCCAATCCCGTGAGCGACGGCTTGATCGAGCACCTGGTCGGCGTCCCAGGTCAGCCCGCGCTGTCGGTACGCCGCATACAGCGTCCATTCGGGAAGCCACCACCCCGGTGCGGCCTTCGCGGCCGCCAGCGCCTCGTCGATCGCCTCGCGAGGACGCTCGTCGTCGAGCGCGATGGCGGCCAGGGCGTGGTGCGACCGCGCCAGACGCGGATCAATGTTCACGGCGGCCCGCAACAGGGCTCGGGCACGGTCGCGCGTGAAATTCGCCGGTCGGCTGGGATCGTCGTGGGCGACGGCGGCCGTCAGGGCCAGCCCCACAGCGAACTGCGGCACGTGCTCCAAGCGGGCGGCCCCTTGCCAGGCGGCCCGGGAATCCCCGTTCCGGTTGGCGACGTAGGTGGTCGCCAGATCCAGGGCCACCGTGATGGGATCGCCGGCGGGGAGCGCGTCGCGCTCGAGGGAGGTCTTCGGGATCGCCGCAGCGATCCCCGGGTTCGCGTCCCCCGGCACGGGCGCCACCAGCAGCGCGATCTCCGGATGGCCGCCGAAGGTCGCCAGCCGGATCTCCAAGCTGTGCCGGCCGCGCGACAGGACGACCCGAGAGGCGGATACGCGCGGTCCGTACTGATACGCCCCGCCATGACGAACCGGTGCGCCACCGTCGACGATCACGCGCGCTTCGCCACGAAAATCCAACACGACGTCGTGGGAACCCGCGCTCCGAACATCCACCGTGGCGAAAAGGCGCTGGGCACCCGCGCGCCCGTCGAATGAAGGCACCGCGACGACGCACCCCACGGCCTGAACAACGCGATCGCGCGGCGATGCCCCCCCATGCGGATCGCCGGCCGCGTCCAGATCGAGATGCGGCAAGATCCCCACCGGGGGTGCCACGGTGAACGTCCGCACGCAACCAGCCGCCTCGGCCGCCCGCGCCAGCAGGGGCGCGTCCCCGCGACGACGAGCCGCGTGATCGGAGAGCATCGCCAGCGCGTGACGCGCCTCCCAGGTCAGGCGCGACAGCGGTAGCCCGAGCAGTCGGTCTTCGATGACTCTGCGTTCATCTTCCGCCCCCCCGAACTCTTCCAGCAGCACCGCGATCCGCCCCGCGGCCATCGCCGTCATCACCCCGCCTGCAGGGCCAGGGTCGGCTCCCCCCGTGGCCACGCGCTCGGCCAGCGCCAGATACGCCGACAGCGCGCGTGCGCTGTCGCCGCGTTCGAAGGC
>PMNO01000260.1:0-3455 GCA_003161835.1 Myxococcales bacterium
CGTTCCACCACCGTGTCGGCGAGCCGCGTGCGTGTGGGGTTGCCCAGGCGGACCAGGGTTGGCGGCAGAATGAGGGTGGGGAGTTCGGCGAACGCGGTGTCAGCGGGCGCGCGGAAGTCGAAGTCGTAGTCGAGCGCCGAACGACCGGGCGCCGTGCCGGCATCGGTGATGGACAGGAGCGCCGGCCGCAGATCATGGGCCCGAGCGGGCGGCGCCAGAATGAACCCATGCACGAAGACAAGAGCCGCGGCGAGGACCACCCCCCTGTGGCGCCTCGAGGGGAGCGCCGCTTCCACGCCGCCAGCGCCGAAACGTTCGGTACGAGGGGCGGCGGTCATCGCGTCCTGCGCAGGAAGGGCGCCATGGCCGGCTGATCCTTGAGCCGATTCTCGAGCTCGTCCGACATGACGATCTGGTAGTCGGGCAGCAGGCTCTCGGCGGCCGCTCGCAAGCCGCGCGTCTCGACGGTGAGCCAATCGGCTCGTACCTGGCTCTCCACCTCCTCGAAGGGCGGGAGCCGCTCCGGCTCGCGGTCGGCCACCCGGATCAGGTGCGCGCCGAATCGGGAATTGACCGGCCCCTGCCAGCGCCCCACCGGGGCCGAGATCGCCGCCTTGGCCAACCCCTCGCCGAACAGGTGAGCCAGCTCCATCTCCGACTTGCCCGCCACCCGCCGTGGCCACACCGACTTGTCTCCCATCTCCTCGATCCCATCCGGGTCGGGCCGCGCCATCAGCGCGGATCGGGCCTGGGTGATGTCGCCGGCCAGATCGCGGTGGCGCTGGGGGTCGAAGAAGATCTGATCGAAGGTCACCCGGGTGGGCCGCACGAATCGATGGCGGTAGGTGTCGTACCAGCGCAGCAGCTCGGCGCGCGATGGATCGCTGCCGGGCGAGGTGGGCCGCGCCAGCGCTGTCATCTTCTCGATCAGGCGGCGCCGCACGACCAGATCGCCGCGATCGAGGTCGAGCGCCCGCGCTCGCCGGAACAGCACCTCCTCGCCGATGAAGGTTTGCACCAGATCTCCGAGCTCGCCGGGACTCGGTTCCCGCTTCCAGACGGCCTGAAAGCTCGCGCGCATGGCGTCCAGGTCGGCGGTGCCCACGGTCACCGTTCTGGAGACATCCCGGGGTGCCGGCCCCGTTCCTTCGCCGCAAGGTTGCGCGGGCAGACGCGCCTGACCGCGGTGTAGAGCCCCCCACAGCGCGAACAGCAATGCTCCCATGGCCGCGAAATGAACCAGCGGTTCCCTCAGTACGCGCATTTTGGTACAGGATAGTGCGCGTGACAGGGATTGCCTTCATGCGGCCAAATCGAATGCGCGTGATCCGCCTCGTCACCTGGTCGGCCTTGGGCCTGCTCTCCTGGGGCGCAGCTGGCTGCGACGGCGCAAAGGACTCCCTGGCCAGCGGCGGCTTCGGGGGCGATCCAGGCCAGGGAGGCGGGAGCGGCGAGTCCCCGTGGGCCCACCGGGATGCGGCCTTCTTGAGCGATGCGATCCCCGGCGCCCAAGAGGACGGCGACGACGACGGCGGAGCCGGCGACACCACCGCCGGCATCGATCCGGCGCAATTCAATTGTCCGGAGATCCCGACCGCCTATGTGCTCGAGCTCACCGATTCATTCACCAATGCGCTGGGTGATGCCTCCCAGTTGCTGGCCAACGCCGGCTTTCAGGTTGAGCCACTGCCCCTCGATCGCGATCCACGCGAGCTGCGCGGCCTCATCTTCCTGGGCTCGTTCGTCAGCGAGAACCCCAGCTACGCGGACTACCTGGCGCGCAACCCGAGGACCCTGTACACCTTCGTCGACGCCGGCAACGTCCTCGTGCAGATGACCCAGGCCGACCAGACTGAGCCGCGCCCGCCGTTCTTGCCCAACTCGCAGACGGCACGACGAACCGATCTGGATCTGGGCGAGCTGGTCTCACTCGACGATCAACACCCGTTGCTGGCCGGCATTCCTCTTGACCCGGCGACCGGTGTCCTGCAGTGGCATGCGCCGCGGCTGGGTTGGGAAACCTTCGGGGCGCAGGACGGCTTCGCGGTGCTGCTGGCCGCCGATCGCAGCGCGCAGCACCCCGCCTTGATGGAAGGTGCCTACGCGCAAGGCCGATTCATCCTGGCCGCGATGGCCCTCGACAAGCCCGANNCAGTACTACTCCTTGAACTACCCCGGAATCTTCCTGTCGCAGGTGAGCTGGATCGCGGCCAACGTTGGGCGCTTGCGCATCCCCTACGTGTTTCACCTCGGCGATATCGTGGATCAGAACACACCCGCCGAATGGGAGCGGGCCTCACAAGCCATGGGCCTGCTCGAGGGGGTGGTGCCCTACACCATCGCGCCCGGTAACCACGATCTGGGTCCCTCCGGCAATGCCACGACCCGCGACACCCTGATGAATCAGTATTTTTCCTACGAGCGCACAGCGGCCTGGCCAACCTTCGGCGGCGCCTACCAGGCTGGCCGGCTGGAGAACACCTACCACTACTTCTCGGCGGGCGGCCGCGACTACATCGTGATGTCGCTGGAGTGGGGGCCGCGCGACGAGGTGGTGGCGTGGGCGGACGAGATCGTGGCGCAGAACCCGCGCCGCTACGCCATCCTGGTGACCCACGCCTACGTCAACTACAACGATCGGCGCTACGACTACACGGACACCGCCCACGATCAGTCGTTCAATCCGCACGACTATGGGACCGAGGGGGGCGTCAACGACGGCGAGCAGCTCTGGCAAAAGCTGGTCCGCAAGCACGCCTTCGTCCTGGTGCTGAACGGCCACGTGCTGAACGACGGGACCGGCTATCTGGCCAGCGTGACCGACAAGGGCAACATCTGCCACCAGATCATGTCGAACTACCAGTTTCGCGCCCTGGGGGGCGAGGGCTACATGCGCCTCATGCAGTTCCAGGACGACAACAAGACCATCAAGATCCACAGCTATTCGACCCTGTACGATTCCTTCCTGATGGAGCCCGACCAGGACTTCACCATCACCCTCGACGTCCCGGTCGGCCCCGCTCCCTGAAGGCGGGTGCTCCGCCCGCACGGCATGGTCAGCTCTCTAGCGGCGTTCCAGGCGGCGGGCCAGCCGGGACAGGGGATAGCTCATCGCGAAGTACAGCGCCGCGCAGGTCAATCCNNGGGTACGAGCCAGCCCCGCGTGTCGACGGAGGTGATCGACATGCGCTTGGTCAGCTCGACGACCGTGATCACGGAAACCAGGGAGCTGTCCTTGAGCAGCGCGATGAAGTCATTGGTCACTCCGGGCAGGGCGATGCGCAGGGCCTGGGGGAGCACCACGCGTCGCAGGGCGAGGGCACGGCTCATCCCCAGGCTCAACGCCGCATCCCACTGACCGACGGAGATGGCGACAATGCCCGCCCGGTAGATCTCGGCTTCATAGGCCGCGTAGTTCAACCCGAGGCCCAGGATGGCGGCGCTGGGAGCATTCA
>PMNO01000260.1:3539-4989 GCA_003161835.1 Myxococcales bacterium
ACGCGGTGGCCGGCCCGGCGCGCGATGCGGTGGAGGGCGGGCCCGCTGCAAGCGCGCTCGAGCCCGCGGCCGCCGCGCCTTCCAGCAGGGACTGGCGGGGATTGTCGATGCCCCACCGGCGCAGGATCGCGCGCAGGTCTCCCGACGCGACCAGCACGGCCAGCGCCTGGTCGAGCGCCTCTCGCAGCTCGACGTCGGCGTTGCGCAGCGCGATGGCGTAGTGACCGACGCCGAGGTCCGCGACCACCTGCAAGGATCGATGACGGGGCGCGTATCGGTCGACGATGACGTCGTCCAGCAGAACGGCGTCGGTGCGCCCGTTCTCCAGATCGATGAACGGCTCCTCGACGCCTTCATAGGGGATCGCGTTCGCCCCCGCCTCCTGCAACGTGTGCCACGCCTCGGAGGCGGCGAGCGTCCCGACCCTGAGCCCGCGTAGCGACGCCAGATCGCGGATGCGCCCGTCGCCCGCGCGCGCGACCAGGCGTTCGGCGAAGATGAAATACGGCCGCGAGAAGGCCACCCGCCCCAGCAACGCGGGGGTGACCTCGATGCCGTTCAAGGCCACGTCGAACGTCCCACGTTCCAGCGAGGGAATCAGGTTGGGCCAATCGTTCTGGACGAATTCCGCCCGTACGCCGAGGTGGCGCGCCAGAGCATCCGCGATTTCAACCTCGAAGCCCACCAGGTTTCCCGGCCGCTGGGGATCGTCGAACACGTACGGCTCTCCGCCTTGCTGGTCGCCGCCCCAGCGCAGGACGCCCGCCGCACGGACGCGGCCCAGGCTGGATGTGGTGGCGGGCCGCGCATCCGTCGCGGTGCACGCGGTGATTGTGGAGGCGACGAGCGCCGTCCATGCGACCGCGATCGACCTTGCTCGCGGCGTGCGGCGACCTTCCGGGTTCAAGGGGGTGCGCCTGCTGGTTTCAAACGGTGAAAACGTACCAGCGGACGCGCAAAAGGTGTAGCTCAGGTATTTACGTGGCAAGGATCCCGCCGCCGGGACGTGACAGTATCGGTCCCGGTCGGTCCATCATCTTCGGAAGGAAAAGGACATGTCTGGTGGCGCGTTGCCGGGGGCGGAACCGTACGCACCCGATTTGAAAGACAGGCTGGAGCGTGCCATCGCGGCGCGCGGGGTGGAATACCGCCCGCGCACGCATCACCTTGGGGACGATGGCGCCCCTCATTTCACGAACCGGCTGGCGTTGGAGACGAGCCCCTATCTGCTGCAGCACGCGCACAATCCCGTCAACTGGTTTCCCTGGGGTGATGACGCGTTCGCGGAGGCGCGTCGCCTGAACCGTCCCGTTTTCCTGTCGATCGGATATTCGACGTGTCATTGGTGCCACGTGATGGAGGAGGAATCGTTCGAGGACCTGGAGATCGCGACGTTCATCAACATGCACTACGTCGCCATCAAGGTAGACCGCGAGGAGCGCCCCGACGT
>PMNO01000260.1:4998-5252 GCA_003161835.1 Myxococcales bacterium
GCGCTGGTGCAGGCCGTGCGTCGCGACATGCAAGGCGGGCGCTCCGGGGACGACGGCGATGCGGACCCGACCGACGCGAGCGGCTCCACGAATGCCGCCGGGATCGCCGCGCCGGGGCGGGCGGGAGCGCGCGGGGCGGGGGTGCCATCCCGCGACGTGATCGATGTGACGGTGGATTTTTTCAAGCGGTCATTCGACGACAGCCACGGGGGCGTGCGCCGCGCCCCGAAGTTTCCGTCCAACGTTCCGGTGCG
>PMNO01000074.1:0-1442 GCA_003161835.1 Myxococcales bacterium
CCGAAAGCCGATGGGCGGCAACGGCCATTGGGAATCGCGGAGCTGGAGGACAAAATCGTCCAGCGCGCGACGGTCGACGTGCTGAACGCCATCTACGAGACAGACTTTCTTGGTTTCTCGTACGGGTTCCGACCAGGGCGCAGCCAGCACAACGCGCTGGATGCTCTCTACGCCGGCCTCGTGACGAAGAAGGTGAACTGGGTGCTCGACCTGGACATTCGCGGGTTCTTCGATGCCTTGGACCACGGATGGCTGGTGAAGTTTGTCGAGCACCGGGTAGCGGACAAGCGCGTCGTGCGCCTCATCCAGAAATGGTTGAACGCCGGCGTGCTGGAGGACGGGGTGCGAACGCGGAGTGAAACGGGGGCGCCTCAGGGCGGCAGTGCATCGCCGCTCCTGTCAAACGTCTACCTTCACTACGCGTTCGACCTGTGGGCCCACAACTGGCGCCGAAAGCACGCGCGCGGTGACGTCGTCATCGTGCGCTACGCCGACGACATCGTGGTGGGTTTCCAACACCGGGCGGATGCCGAGCGGTTCCGGGCCGAACTGGAGGAGCGATTCCGAAAGTTCAACCTGGAGCTGCATCCCGACAAGACGCGCCTGCTGGAATTCGGACCGTTCGCGGCCGACAACCGGCGCCAGCGCGGCAAGCGGAGACCGGAGACGTTCGACTTTCTCGGCTTCACGCACATCTGCGCGAATACGAGGAGGGAGTTCATGGTCCGTCGGCAAACGATGCGGAAAAGGCTGCAAGCGAAGCTGAACGAGGTGACGGTGAGCCTCAAGCGACGCATGCACGACCCCGTCCCCGAAATCGGCAAGTGGTTGCGCGCGGTGGTCGCCGGGCACTTCAATTACTACGGTGTCCCGGGGAATATTCGCGCGTTGGTGCTCTTCCGCTTCCGAATCTGCCGGCTCTGGCACCGCGTCCTTTGTCGACGCAGCCAGAGGGGCAGGATCATCTGGGAGCGGATGCGGCGTTACATCGACCGCTGGCTGCCGCCCGCCACCACACGGCATCCCTATCCCTTGGTGCGGTTTGGCGTCATCACCTGAGGCAAGAGCCGGATGCGGGAAATCCGCNNTCCTCCCACCATCCGTTCCCCCTCCTTCGAACTCACCTCCGTCAATCGGCCGGTGTCGCCAAGGGTGGCGGCCGTGAATGTGTATTGAGACCGAGGGAAGCAGCGGAAGGAGACAGATCGAGTGAGATCAGCGGGCAAAGTTGGGGGCAGCGGCGACCCGGTCGTTGCGGTCTAATTGGGCGCACCCCGCGATGGAGTTGGCGGTGGGATTGCATCGATCGGGTAGCGCCTTTGCGAGTCGAGTCGGCTGGGGAGGTTTGGATCGGGACCTGGGGCTGCAGTGGGACGGCGTTGTTGCGGATCGGATACCGTTGCGGCGGAATCGGACACCTACGACGCGCCGAGTGTCATCCA
>PMNO01000074.1:1471-3951 GCA_003161835.1 Myxococcales bacterium
AATCGTTGCCTGAAAGGATCGGGTCCATGGGTCTGTTCGCACGCCGACAAACGCCCTTCACAATCTTGCTCTTCAGTATCTTGGCCGCTGGTCAGGGATGCGGAGCGGCCAAGCTCTCGGAGCCCGGTGACGGAGGCGGAGGTAGTGGCGGCGTGAACGCGGGCACCGGCGGCGCAAGCGCGGGTNNAGCGCCAGGGGCGCATTTCTCCGGCGACGTCGCCCAGAAAAAGCCTTGAAGGCTCGGTGATCGGAGATGATCCTTAGGCAACCGCGGCAGCTCTGTCGCGGCACACCGGATATAAGCTCCCCAGCAAACCCAACGGTGCCGGAATTACTGGCCGCACACTGCGGCTCGCGACTTNNGGCGGCGCAAGCGCGGGTACCGGCGGCGCCAGTGCGGGCGCCAGCGGCGAGAGCGCGGGCACCTTCGGCGCGGGCGGCACGCATGGGGGCGCGGGCGCGGGTGGCATCGCTATGGGCCCCATGTGCACAACGCTACCGGCTTTGGGAGGCAGGACGGGCGCGGCCGGGACGGGCGGCGCGAACGCTGGCGCGGCTGAGATCGGCGGTGCGAACGCTGGCGGGCCTTATGGTCCCGCAGACGCGAAGGTGTCGCTTCTCGCTTCCGTCAACTACACCTGGGGAAGCGTTCCCGGTGCACTCGGGGTTGGCGATCTGAACGGCGATGGCAAGGACGACCTAGTCGTCGCCATCGGCATCCAGAACGGGGGCGTGGGTGTGTTTCTCAACAAGGGCGACGGGACTTTCGCTGCTCCGCAGAACCTTGCCGCAGCCGCCGACGCACAAACATNNCCCGACCTGGCAGTGGCGTACGATGACGGAGGGGACGCGACCGGCGCCGCCGTGTTCCTGAACAACGGGAACGGGACGTTCGCGGCCGCCGTGAACTACGCCACGGCATGGCGTCCGGTCTCAGTGGCGATCGGTGACTTCAACGGCGACGGCAAACCCGACCTGGTAGCCGTGAGCTACATAAGTCAGGGCGCCCAAGGAAACGTGAGTGTGCTCCTGAACAACGGCGACGGCACCTTCGGCGCCGCGGCCTTCTACCCGGCCGGTGACTTTCTAGGTTTCGTGACGCTCGCAGATTTGAACCGCGATGGCAAGGCCGACCTCGTCATTACGGACGCCTACTTCAGCGTGATGGTCCTCCTGAACAACGGAAATGGTACCTTCGCTCCCCCCGTTACCTACTCACTGGATACGGGTCCGCTCACGGTCGCGGTGGGGGACTTGGACGGCGACGGCAGCCCAGATCTGGCCCTCACCAACCCGCTTGCCTCGGGGGCCGGCTGGATCGGCGGCAACGTGGCCGTGCTCGTGAACGACGGGAACGGCACGTTCGGCGCTCCAGCCTACTATCCCGAAGAAGGGGCTTACGGTCCAATCGCGATCGCGGACTTGAACGGCGATGGCAAGGCTGATCTGGTGGTTCGGAACATGCCTTCCAACTGCGCACAGTCCTTGAGCGTGTTCCTGAACGACTCGCGATGAGGGTCGGGAATCGAGGCGAAGCTCCTGCTTGTGACCAAGCTCTACGAAATGGGCCGCCTGTCGTCTGGTAAAGCTGCCGAGGCCTGCGGACTTGGCCGGGCCGAATTTCTGTTCGCCGCCGGTCGACTTGGGGCGTCGCTGATCCAATTCATCCTTTTGACGGACTCGCTCGATTCGAATCCCCGAACTGTTGATAGCGTCCAGGAACGCGATGGCCCTGCTCCGTCCCTCGCGGGATCGGGCCAGAAGAAGCGCATAGGTCTCGGTCACTACGGCGTTCGTCGTGACGAACTGCCATCTCTCGGCGGTGCCGCGCTCGAAGATCCCCCGCGCCTGTTGGTGATGGGCGTCGTCCACCACAGCAGGGCCGAAGAACCTCCGGTGTCGACGAAGACGCGTTTCAATCGCGGTCCGCGTAGATATCGGCGAGGTGGGCGTACTTGTTCGAGGACACGTCGCTGGCGTCGGCGTGAGCCGTGCCCGCCAGGGCGAGAAGTGACGCACAACCCGGACCGCGACGGCCTGGTCGGCGCGCCGCGGCGGAAGGCAGGAGGGATCCCTCCAGCGCCGAAACGAGCCGCCGTCGCTCGCGGGGCGGCAGCTTCCTTGCCAGGTCGAACAGCTTGGTGGCGGGTGATGCGGCCATTCTCGAATGGATACGGGACACCGGTGGGCGGTTCCAGATTGGCGGCCTTGTTCGCTCTCTTGTTGTCAGCCGTTGTCAGGCTGACGACGACGGTCCGCCACCCCGTCGCCCGGCGAAACACGACGGGCTGTCNNTCCCCGTCGCTCACCCAAATATTCCGAACACTTTAAGCTGATTTCCGAACGTCCTTGCAACTGGCTTGCAACGGCGCCGACTTTGGTAAGTCGATCGCCGTTCTCAGCGCGCCAGGTGCCAGGTGCATGTACGGGTTCGTGACGGCGATCGATTGGTGCCCGGCCAGATCTTGGATTGCCTTTGC
>PMNO01000636.1 GCA_003161835.1 Myxococcales bacterium
GAAGTGGCTGGGGCAAAGGTCCCCATGGAGCCCGGGTCGTTCTTCGCCATGTGGAATTGCCATTTTCGCCTCCACCACGAACTTCTACCCGTGATCGAGGGACTGCTCGGTCGAGTGAAGCTGGTGCTGCTTTCCAACGTGAACGAGATGCACTGGCGCTTCGTCCGCCCGCTCATTCCGCTGTTCGAGCGCTTTGACGACCTCGTCCTTTCCTACCAACTTCACATGGCCAAGCCCGACCCCGAGATCTTCCAAGCCATGTTGATCCGCTCTAGCCTGCGCGCCGAGGAAACCGCCTACTTCGACGATGTTCCACGCTACATCGAGGTGGCTTCGGCTCTCAGAATCCACGCTCGCGTATTCACCAACACGCCGACGTTTCGAACCCAGCTCGCCGAGCTGGGCCTAGCCGAGGCCTAGTGCCGTCTAGTCGATCCCAGCCGCATCCAGGATTTCGACTTCCGCGGCAGCGCTATCGAGAAGGTCGGCGTCAACCAAGGGTGACACATCTTCGCCAGCCTCGGGCGCCGAGGAAGCGTCGTTGGTTGGGGCTACCACCACGATCTGCGGCCCGCACGTGCCGTTCCCAGTCGAACCCTGATTGCAGACAAGCCCACTCGCACAGTCCGAGTTGACCTGGCAGCGTCCGCCTTCGTTCTGGCCGCAGGCAACGGAAAGGAGGACAACGGCTGTCAGGCCGAGAAGGCAAAAGGTCGTGCCAAGAATTCGTCGCATGGAGGGCTGGCTTACCATCCTGGTCCTCGTTCGTAAAGCCCGGTCCGTGCTAGTTTCGGGCCATGTCACGCCGACTGCCCATCCTTGTCGCCTCCAGCGCGCTGGCTGCCACGCTGCTGGCCACCCTCGGTCTGCATGCCGGCTCAAGCAGAAAAGCGACCCCGCAAGAGCGCGAGGCCCGTGCTTTTCTTGAAGTCGCGAGCGGCCTGGTCCAGCCGCTGCAGACCGTGGCCAATCAAGCTGCTTGGACGGCTGCCACCGACGTCACGCCCGAACACACGGCCGCGCGCACCGCCGCGGACAAGGCCCTGGCCGCGGTTTCGGGGTCCAAACTGGTGATCGGGAAGACGCGGGCACTGCTCAAGCAGAAGAGCGACCTCGATCCGCTGTCGGTGCGCCAGCTGACCAAGCTGCTGCTTGCCGCCGCCGACAACCCAGCCACCCTTCCCGAAGTCGTCGCCAAACGCATCGAAGCCGAGGCCCGACAATCCGCCATCCTGGATGGATACGCCTTTTGCTTGCAAGCCGGTCCAGGCGGTGCCTGCGTCCGGCCAACCTCGGCCAACGACATCGACGAAATCCTGCGCAAGTCACGCAACCTCAAAGAGCGCGAGCAGGCCTGGGTGGCGTCGAAAGAGATCGGACGCAAGCTCAAGCCCGGCCTCACCGAGCTGCAAACCCTGCGCAACCAGGTCGCACGCGAGATGGGCTATTCGTCCTTCTTTGCCCTGCAAGTCGCGGACTACGGCATGACCGTGGCCGAGATGATGGAGCTTGTGGACGGCATGATCGCCGCGGTTGCGCCCGTCTACGATGGCCTGCACTGCTTTGCCAAGCACACCCTAGCCCAACGCTACAAGCAACCGGTACCACGCCTGATTCCGGCGCACTGGATCGGCAACCGCTGGGCGCAATCGTGGCCTGGTCTCATCGACAGCGCCAACCTCGATCCCTTCTTCAAGAACAAAAGCCGTGAGTTCATCGTGCGCACCGCCGAGGATTTCTATGTTTCGCTCGGCTTCCCGCGCCTGCCCGAAAGTTTTTGGCAAAAATCCGATCTCTACCCAGTGGATCGCGGCAGCCCACGCAAGAAAAACAGCCACGCCTCGGCCTGGCACATCGACGGTGAAGGCGACGTGCGCTCGCTCATGAGCGTCGAGCCCAATCCGCAGTGGTTCGGTACGGCCCACCACGAGCTCGGCCACATCTACTACTACATGTCCTATACCCGGCCCGAGGTGCCGTTTCTCCTGCGCGCCGGCGCCAACCGCGCTTTCCACGAGGCCGTGGGCGAACTGGTGCGCCTGGCCAGCGAACAGATGCCCTATCTGCGCAAGCTGGGTCTGGTCCGCCAGGGCCAAGAACCCGACGCCGCGGGTTGGCTGTTGCAGACGGCGCTGGATTCGATCGTGTTCCTGCCTTTCGCGGCCGGCACCATGACCCACTTCGAGCGCGACCTCTACGAAGGCGAGCTGCCACCCTCCGAATGGCAAGCCCGCTGGTGGCAGTACGTCTCACGCTACCAGGGCGTGCAAGCACCCAAGGCCCGCGGTGAAGAACTTTGCGACGCTTGCACCAAGACCCACATCAACGACGATCCCGCGCAGTACTACGACTACGCCCTGGCCAGCCTCATCAAATTCCAGCTGCACGACCACATCTGTACCAAGATCCTCAAACAAGACGTGCGCGCCTGCGACTACTCGGGCAGCCAGGAAGTCGGACACTTCCTGCAGAAAATCCTGGCCAAGGGCGCCGCCCGCGACTGGCGTGAGGTCATGCGCGAGGCGACCGGCGAGGACATCGGCCCGCGCGCTATGCTCGCCTATTTCGAGCCCCTCGTCGCGGATCTGGAGAAGCGCAACTTGGGTCTAGACTGCTCGCGCTGAGAAGTCTCAAGGACAGGTTGACGACCCCATCCTGCAATCACCGGTCAAGCACATGTTTCCGGCGCAGCAGGGTTGGTTCTTGTCCCCACACTCCAAACAGGAGTTCGCGGGACTTCCAGACGATCTCTGGCAGCTGTACCCAGGCGAGCACGTCCCAGCGCCACCACCGGCGGCGCTACAGCACGGCTGAGTGGGCCCACCACAAGCCACGCAACTGGACTGTCCGCCCGGCGTCGAAGAAGCCTGGCACAAGGTATTGGGTGCCGTACAGCGATTGCCGGAGCAGCACGGATTGCCCAGCCCCCCGCATGTTCCGCAAGCGCCTTGCGAACACATACCCAAGGCTCCGCAAGCGCTGCCCGTGGCCAAGCAAGTCGGGGTGCCTGTGCCAATCCCAAAGGCCACGCAACAGCCGACGCCCGCGCCGCCCGCGCCGCTCGCGCACAGATTGCCAGAACAGCAGGGCTGGCCGGGGCCGCCGCATGCGGTACAAGTGGAACCGCTAAAAGTGCCGGGCGTACAGGTCGTCTTGCTTGCGGTGCAAGTGGACCCCTGGCAGCACTGCATGCCGGCACCTCCGCAGTTGCCGCAGGCCCCGTTCGAACAGGTTGCACTACTCGACGGGCTGGGGCAGCTTGCTCCGTTGGCGCGGCAAGCGCCGGCCACGCAACATCCGCCATTCGTGCAGGCATCTCCGGGGCAGCAAACCTGGCCAGATCCGCCGCAGGTGATTGCAGAGGTCCCGCCCGTGGCATTTCCGCCAGTAGCCTTTCCGCCAGTTCCAGTCACTCCGCCGGTGCGATTCACTCCGCCGGTGCCGGTGCCGCCCGTGCTGGTGCCGCCGGTTCCGGCGCCGCCAGTTCCCACGACGGCGCCGCCGGTTCCCGCGACGCGGCCCCCTGTTCCCACGCCGCCTGTGCCCACGGTGGCCCCCCCTGACGCTCCCGCGCTTCCCATACCGCCGGACGCGGCGGCCCCTGCACCGGTTCCTCCGGTGCCCTTGTTGCCGCCCGAGGAGCCCAAGATCCCTCCCGTTCCGGGAGCACCCCCGGTGCTCGAGCCTGGCTCACCACCCGTGGCGGCCACGGCATCGATGCCGCCGTCCAAATCTCCAGCCCACAGGGCCGTGCGTGTATACACGGGTGAGCCACACCCGGACTGCAACACCAGAACGCTTACCAGTGTCCAAAAAGGACCGGTCCACGATGCACGAAATGGGGAGTGTCTCATTGCGATTCCGAGGCGGGCACCGATATACGGGACCGCTCACGGACACAATCGACACTTCTGTGAACCGCTTGAGCTTGAGCCGAGACCTCGCTCAGGCAAGCGCGCGCGCGTTCCCGAACCAGTTACTGCGCGGGCTTATAGCCACGCCACAGCCATTCCATCGCGAACGGCAAGTCGCCGTTCAGCATGGCTCCGCCGCCGTGGGGGATGCTGGCGTCGCCCCAGATGAAGCGAACGTGGTTGCCCTTGGCTTTGAGCGCGTTGGCCATCGCGCGGTTTGCTTCCAGCCAGCCGGGCATGTCGCCCATGCTCGAGGAGAAGAACACGCGTAGGGGGCTCATCGGCGCATCCATCACCGTCTGCGGGTACTTGTCCCCGCCTTTGCCGCCGATATTGCGGAACGTGCCGCTGCTGGTCAGCACCCGGTGGAAAGATTCAGGCTTGAACCACGCGATCGAGAACGCGGCGATGCCACCCGAGCTGTTACCGGTCGCCGCCCGTCCCGCCGGATCGTCGGTGATGTTGTAACCCATGCCCTTCACCCAGGGCAGAACCTCCTGCATGATGAAGTCGCCATACTTTCCACTCACCGTGTCGTATTCGTCAGATCGATCCGCGGGGGTACTGGCGGGAATGAACAAATTGATGGTGATCGGGGCCTTACCGGCCGCGATCAGATTGTCGTAGATGATCGGGAAACGCCCGACCCACTGCCGCCCGTCCTGAGTGACCATCAAGGCCGCCGGGACTTCCTTTTTGTACTGGGCAGGGACGTAGATCTGAATGGGGAAGCTGCGCCCGGGATAGATGGTCTTGCTGGCAAAATTCATCGGTCCCAACACCGCCCCGGCCGGTACCCCCGGCGCTCTGGTCAGTCCCGGAGGCTGATTCACATAGGGCGGATCAATTTGAAACTCGCCATCACCGTCGGTGCCCGGATCTACCTCAGTGGGGCCAGCGCCAGCTGGTGCGGATCCGTCGAGCGCGACCCCCGAACCACCAGTTGACGGCGAGCTGCCCGCATCCGAAGGGGTAGGAGCCCGCCCACCAACTCCACGGCCACCTTGCCCGTTGACGCTGCCGCCCGAGCCTGACCCAGAGGCACCACCAGTGCCGACCACGGAAGCTCCGCCAGTACCGTCCACCGCGGCGCCTCCTGCGCCCTGGATCGCACCTCCGGAGCCGCTCGCCACGGAGCCGCCGGAACCGGAGATCGTCGTCGAACCACCAGTTGCGGAAGCGCCCGTGACGCCTCCGGAACCCCCCTGCGGCGCGTTCCCGGAAGCCGCGCACCCACCGAGCGCGCAGAGCAACGCCAAAATACTTCCACGGGACTTCATCATCGTTATTCCTTGCGCAGTCGCTCAGATGGGGGAGTTGAACACCGCGCGGGGGCGCGGCGCGACCGTCGATGATTGGCGACGGGGATTTGGCGACGGCTGCTACAACGCTGGCTGACGACTGCGAAAGGCTTCGCTCGAGAGAACGCTGCGAATCACGCTCGACAGACTGCCATTAGCGGCCTGGGCTTGATGGGCGAGATAGTTCGCCCAGTCGGTATCGTCGGGCTGGTTCATCAAACGCCCGATCGCGTAGGTCATGAATTTCTGCGTCATGCAGGGCGAGAAGCGCGGATCCTTGGCCAGCGCCGCGCCAAGCTCCTTGGCCCCATTGAACGGGGTCCCATCGCTCAACTTGCCGGTCGCATCGACCGGAACCGCGCCCTCCATGGTTCGATACGAACCAACGGCGTCGTAGTTCTCCAGCCCGAGGCCCAATGGGTCCATGATGTTGTGGCAGGGAGCGCAAGACGGATTGGCGCGATGGAGCGCCAAAGTCGCGCGCAAGGTCAACGAAGCGTCCACAGTGAGACTGGTCGAAACGTTGTCCGGGGGGGGCGGAATGTAGCCACAGAGCAGGCGCGAAAAGATGAAATCGCCGCGCTTGACGGGAGATGTACGGGTGGGCAATGAGGTGGTGGCCAACAAGGACCCCAGGGTCAAGAGCCCTGAACGTTGGCTGCCGGTCGTGTCAGCCCGCCACGTTCCATCGACCCCTGGCTTGGCGCCGGTCGCGGACAGTCCGTAAAGCTTGGCCAGGGACGCATCCACATAGGTGAAGTTGGCGGTCAACATCGCCGTGACCGGCTGTGTCGAAGTCATGAAGTCCTGGATGAAATTGCGCGCCTCAAGCCTCATCGAGTGAGCAACGGCGGGGGTGAAGGTCTTGAACGCTGTCGCGTCCGCCTCGTGCGCTTCCACGTTCTTGAAGTCGAGCCATGCGCCCGCGAACTCATCCAAGAGCGCTGATGAACGTGCATCCGCGAGCATCCGCGTGATTTGCGCTGTGAGCTGAGCGTCAGTCGTCAACTGACCGGCATCGGCCGCCGCCAGCAGCATATCGTCGGGCATCGAACCCCACAGCGCGTACGACAGGCGGGTCGCCAGTTCATAGGCGGTCAAGCGATGGGGACCGGCCGCGCCGGCCGGATCGGATTCGACCTTGAAGATGAAATAGGGCGACATCAGAACGGCCGCCAGCGCACTCTTGAGGCCATCCGTAGGCGTGGCGCCCAATGTCTTCGCGGCGGCAACGGGGGTCATCAGAGCGTCGATCTCGGCCGCGGTCGCGGGCCTGCGGAAGGCGCGCCGAGCAAAGGCCGTGACGATCATTCGAGCGCACGCGTCGCCACCCGTGTCTACGCTGCAAGTCACGATCGTCTTCTGCCGCGCCGCCGCAGCGGGCGCGAACAGGTCGTCCATCAGCGCGAACGCCGCATTTTCGTACTCCCGAACATAGTTCGGGGACAAGCTCAGCGCCGAGCCGACCGTCGTGAACTCCCCTCCGAGATCGTCGGACGGAAAGCCGGTGGCCGGCGTGAGCTGCGTTCCCAGCAAGTCACGCACCGTGTTGTTGTATTCCGAGGCATTCAACCGGCGCAGCGCGACCGACCCCGGGTTCGTCGGCGCATTAGCGGGCGGTGTCAGGCTACCGAGCCCGCTGGTAGGCACCATGCTGGCGGGGTTCCCGGTGGCCGGATTCCCGGTGGCGGGGTTTCCGGTGCCGGGGTTGCCCGTCGCGGGAGTTCCCGTCCCTGGGTTGCCGATACCGGGGTTACCGGTGCCAGGGTTTCCCGTCCCTGGGCTCCCGGTCGCGGAGGGATCGGAGGATGGGTTGTTGGTACCGGGCAGGCTCTTGTTCCCGGTCACTTTGCCGGTACAGCTGGCAATCCCAAGCAGCAACCCCACTCGTCCGAGAGTCTTCAGACCCTTTAGTGATTCCATGCGAGAGCCTCCTTCCCATCGTCGCCGAAAGTCTTCACGGTAACGCCGTACATGCCCAGCAGAGTGATGTAGAAGTCACCGAACGTCTTCTGCATCGTGTAGTCCTTGAGGACCGGATACTGCACGTGACGATCCGTCGTCACGAGTCCGCCCAGTTGGCCAGCCACCAGCATGGGGTAGTTGTCGTGGTTGTGCGCGTTGCCGTCTGAAAGATCGCTGCTGATCAGGACCAAGGTGTTATGCAGAAGCGGCTGACCGTCCGCGTCCGTGCGGGTTTTCAGCTTGGTCAGGAAGCTAGCGATCTGGGTCTGCTTCCAGAGCACCGCGGCCCGGAATTTCGTCAACCGGGAGCCCGCATTCATGTGATGCGAAATTGTGTGGTCTGTGGAATCTCCGCCGAGCGCGGAGATCTCGGGGATGAACGAGAGATCCCGCTGATTCTGGGCGTCGCCCATCATGAACGAGATGACGCGCGTGATGTCGCACTGGAAGGCAATCGCCATCAGCTCATGCATGGATTCGAGCTGGCCGCTCTGGAAGGCCTGAGTGGCCGCAGGCGCGGCGGGTTTCGCGCAGCTCTGGCTGGTCGGAGCTTTCTGAAGCTCGTCTTCAAGGGCTCGAATGCCCGTGAACAACTGGTCGACCTTGATGCGGTCGGAGGCGTTCAAGGTTAGCTTGAGTGCGTCTCCGTGCGGAACGACGGCATCGAGCACGCTCTTCTTCAGCGCCCGGCGCATGGCTGCGTCGGCTGTGCTGGTCGCTGGGTCGGTTCCCTGGAAAAGATGGTCAAAGGCGGCCTTCGCACTGATCTCCTTGCCCAGGGGCGTCGCGGCTCCCTGGGGATAGCTCATCGTGCCGTCGGAGTTTGGCATCGACAGTCCACGCCAGGAGATATTCCTCGTGTAGTAGGTTCCAAACTGGTCCGCACCGGCGATGTTGTGCGTTCCGAGTTGCAATGACGGAATCGCGGTGCAACCGCCAACCGCGTCCGCGACGACCTGGTCCACCGAGGAATTGGTGACCTGCTGTTGCAAAGTAGGCATGCGCGCCGTGAAGAGAGACCCAGAACCTATCGCGTGGTCGCCCAGTTGGCGGCGGCGCTGCTGATTCTCGAGTCCGCTCACGAACAGTAAGTCCGACTTGAGGGACTGCATGGGTACGAGCATGGGGGGGAGCGTCCATGCCGCCCCAGCCCCCGGCGTGGCCGGTACATGCTCGTCGAGTTTATGGCCGTTTGGAAACATGTAGGTCAGGAGCCTCTTGACCGGAGTACAGGCCGCCGCCGCTCCCGCGCGCCGCGAGTACATGAGGGAGGGCAGCAGGGGCAGCGTTATGGTAACGCCGGCCGACGATATGAACCGTCGTCTCGACAAGTCTTGGCGTGTCATTCGAACCTCCAATCCAATCGGGGGAAACCAACCGGTTCCGTCCCCGCCGCTAGGCCGCGGCGCAGGCGGGGAACGAGCCTGGCTTAGTAGTGAGATCGGTCGCCTTACAGGCTCAGCGCCGATGCCTAACCGGCGTCGCGCGAATGTTATCGGAGGGTTTGGGCGCCCCGGCCACCTGGTCAGCGCACGCAGAATTCCACAACGACTCCGGGGCGCAGCCGCCTGGGCGAAATAACCGGGCGGGTTTGGCCGCCGACGTTCACGTCATAGTGGACGGCGGTGGGAACCAGGTCCGCCAGCGCGGCGATTCCCACCAGGAATCGGGTACCCACGGCTTTGCGGATGCCGACTGCAGCACCGAAAACCAGCGCTTGAGACCAGCGCGTGGGGGTCAGCGTCGCGTTGGAATCCAGCGTACCAGGCTGCGGGGACACGCGGACCAGATCCAACCCTCCACCCAGACTCGCGGCCAGCTGATAGGCCCCGATCGGGAGTCGAAATTCCAACCCACCACGCGCGGCGATGGTTTGGACCTGCACACCCACTTCGGGACTTGCGTACCGTGCCGGCCACTGAAGCTGGCCGCTGATCCAGGGGCCGACGGTGGCGCGTTGGTCATCCCCGCCCAGGCCGACAGAGAGCCCGGGGCCGTGCAGGATGGGCAAGCCGCCGCCGGGCACCATCGATGCGTAGAAGACACGCCCGTTTACTCGGAGCGGAGTTCGGGGCCCTGGTGGTGGCCGCTCCAGGACCCCGTTTGACGAAGGGGGCAAGGAAGGTTGGGGCAGCNNTCCTGGCGTTCGACGAGCACCGCTTGCGCCTGCTCGCGGTTGAGGCCGGCCTGCTCATTTTCGAGCAGGGCCGTGATCGAGAGTTCGAGCACATTCGAAAGGGACTCTCGGTCCACCTCCTCGAACCTCCCCGACATCTCGACGTCGCGGACCAGAAACTGTTGGCCCGATCGCGCGGCGAAATAGAGTTTGACGTGAGTGGGATCGCCGACATCGACCCAGCAATGCACGAGGGTCCGGGGATCGCGAACAGTCCTCAGAATGTCCAGGGGATTGAAGTTGGCCTCGCGCGTCCACCGCGGCTGGGCCCCTCCCAGCGGTCGAGGCTCGATAACCGAACGAATGCGCTGAAGATCCAGAGGCGTGCCGACGACCGTGATCTCAACCGCGGTGCCGCCGGCCGGGGCAAAGGACGACCCTTGGTCCATCTGCGCGGCCGCGGCCCATGGCAGACCTGTCAGAATCAGGATGACAGCGGGGACCTGCGCGACGAACGTCGCAACCGTCCGAATCACTCAGCTCTCCCGACAACCGGGCGCGGGCGTACCCCCACCCGCCCGAGTCACTTCAACTCGGCCAGCCGCCGCCGGGCCAAAGGAACGTAGGCGCTGGTCGGAAAATCCGACACCAGACGTTCCCAGGTCCGCTGCTCTTCCTTCCGATCGCCCAACGCGCCCAGCGCGCGTCCCCGCCCATAGAGCGCTTCGGGGATCAAACCTCCACCCCGCGACGATTCCAGGTAGGAATCGAACTGGCCCAGCGCGGCTCGCGGGGACTGGCTGTCCAGCAACAAGCCCCCGATTGCCACCGCCGACAATACCGCCTCCGACGAATGGGGGAATGCCCGCTGCAGCCTTAGATAGAGGTGGGTGGCGCGGACCACGTCGCCCTCGCGGCGCGAGTCGCTGGCCTGGCGCAACAACCGCGCGGGAGTCATTGCGCCCTCGTCGCCAATCATACGCGCCGCGTGTCGCGGGGACGGGCGGCCGAGCGGATCACCCGCGCGGGGGGCTGTCGGGGCGGCAGAGGCCGGATCACTGGAGCCGAACGCATCGGGCATCAACCCAGCGGTGGCGGGTGGCGGGGTGGAGGACGTCACCGCCAGCGTTTCTCCTGGGGCGGGCGAAGACGCGCGCTGCCGGGGCGCCGGGGCGCGCGCCGATGATGGCGAGAGCCCGGGCAGCATGGAGAGAATCGGCAGCGCGCCGGGATGTCGCCAAAACCAAGCTGTGGCGCTGGCGCTTCCGCCGATGAGGAGAACACACGCCGCCAGTACCAGCCCACGGAGGCGCCGTCGCCCCTTTCCCAGCCGGACGGAGGAACGATTGCGATGATGCGCCCAGCGGCGGGCGACGTTCGACATGCGCTCGATCCGCGTGCCGTCGCGCGGATCGACTCCGCTCACGTCGTCGAGATCCACGAAGACCTTGCGCGCGAGCCGGCACGACGAACAGGTAGCGAGGTGCGCTCGCAACGCGAGACAATCGGCGCCCGACAATTCGCCACGGCGCTCGCGCGCGAGCAGATCGCCACGACACTCTCCGTCGCTTCGATCATCCCTGCGGATGTCTCGGCGGGTCGGGCCGAGATCGCTCACGGCTTCACCTCGAGCATTTCCGCCAGCTGCGAATCGCTTTCCAGGCGGCGCCGCAGAGCGCGTTTCCCTTGGCGCAGGCGGCTCCAGACCGTGTTGGGCGAGACCGCTATCGCGGCGGCGATTTCCTCGACGGTGTACCCGAGCACGAAATGCAGGGCGAGAGATTCCTGCAGGACATCCGGAAGGTCGTCCAGCATGAGATGCACCAGCTCGCGTCGGCGCGACGTGAGCGTAGTCGCCAAGGGCGAGGGCAATTCGTCGGCCACGTTTTCGATGACTCCACCATGGGATTCCCCGCGCTGCAGCCGCGCGCGGGACTGGCGGCGCGCGGCCAGCGCCGTTAGTAGCGAAACCCGACTGGCAAAATGGACGACCGAGCACTCGCCTCGGAACGTGGTCAGAGCTCTGAGCAAGGCGATGACGGCGTCCTGTGCGACGTCGTCAATATCCGGATGTTGGCGGCCCAGGACCTTGCGAACCACCCGCAACATGGGCCCCGCGACATGGAGGATCAGGGTGGCGGCGGCTTCCGGATCGCCCTTGGCGGTCGCCGTCGCCAAAGGCAACAGGTCATCGGACCGAGGCGACAAGGGAGGCGTCACGACGGGATCGTCGAAACCCCCGCTGACTTGCTTGGCCATGATCGACACCGTGTCAGTAAGATGTCGGTTACCGATATGCAGGTCAAGGTGCGCCGCGCAATTCTTGGAATTGCTCGGTTTTTTGGCTGGGCGTGATTGGTTCGGGCCTGGCTCGGCAACAGGGGCCCCGCCGATGCCCTCAGCCCGACGCCCGGCGCGGCCGACGACGGGCTACACGACGTCCGCGGCTTCCGGATCGAATGTGGTCCGATACGCCGCGCGCAGCCTCACCCGACGATCGAGATCCCGAATGACGATGTCCGCCACGTCCATTCCGTAGAGCTCGTGCAGGGAATGAATACCACCCGGGGTGTACACGTTCACCTCGAGAACCTTGTCCCCGACGATGTCCACCCCCACGAAGTACAGACCGTCGGCGAGCAATTTGGGCCGTATGAGATCGCAGATCCGCGCTTCGGCCGGACCAAATTCACAACGGGAGCGTGTCGCCGCCGTCTCGCTGACCGCCGATTCCGGGTTGCCGATGATGGTGTGGCGCCGGTAGATCGCGACTTTCTTGCCGACCCGAATCGGCTCGGCGCCGAGTAGCAGCAAACGCTTTTCGCCCTTTTCGATCTCGGGGACGTATTCCTGGGCGATGGCGTAGCCGTGCTTGGTAACCGCGGTGATGATCTGGTTCAGGTTGGAGACCTGACGACGCTTGACCAGAAAGACGTGCTCGCCCCCGCGTGGCTGCAGTGGTTTCAAGACGGCGGGTCCGGGCAGGGCGCGGACCCACTCCTTCAACTTCTGCGGAGATCGTGACACCAGCGTCTTGGCCCTGATGTCGGCCGGGAAGTCGCCCAGATACATGCGACTGCCGGCGCGGCGCAGACCTTCTGGGTCGTTGACGACCAGGGTTCCCCCCAGGCGCAGACGCCACGCGAAATCGATCAAAGGCGCTCCCATGCGGCCAGAGGCGTCGCGCCCGGGGTTGTAGCGCAGGAAGATGACGTCGAAGCTGCCCAGATTGTCTTCCTCGACGACGGCGTCGTCGGAGGACAGGGCCCGTGCGTAGTCGGCGGGTCGCTCGTAGTCCCCGTGACGGACCCGTCGGGTCGTGGCCAGGATGGTGTTGTTGTCCAGAAACGACAGATCGTCCACCGACACGAATCGAACGTCCGCACCCCGGCGGTGCGCGGCGTGCGCGAGGTACACGCCGGCGAAGGTAGGCAACTGAGCCCGGACATCGGCGACCACAAAGCAAATACGCATCTTGGCGGTCCAGGGAAAACGAGGACAATCAGCTCCGAGGCGCCGCGGCGTTCCGGTGCGCGGTGAGTATCTCGGTCAACCGGTCGAGCGGCAAGGCGGGCGCGAGATGCCCGGTGGGCCCGTGCATCTCGTCCGCCATGCACAGCGAATTGACGATCGCTTCCTCGGTGCACTCCACGATGGCCTCGTATAGACCGTCGCAGGCGTCGTCCAACAGGACCTCGATCGCCGCCGTCATGCGTGAGGTGACGCGCGGGACCTTGTTGGCGGTAGAAAAACCGACCAGGATTTCCCCCGAGCCGTGCGCGGCAAAGGATCCCACCCGACCAATTCCCAGCGCGGCTCGTTTGCACAGACGCACGAGCTGCGACGACAACATGGGAGCGTCGGTCGCGACGACCACGATGATCGATCCGGCATTCCGCGCGCGCTTGTCGCGGCCCGCCATCTCGGGTTCCAGGATCTCCCCCACTGGCACTCCGTCCACCCGCAAAGACCGCATGACGCCAAAGTTCGAAACCACCAAGACGCCCAGGGTATAGGTCCCGGTCACGCCCTGGGGACCCACCGGTACGCGACGCGAGCTGGTTCCGATACCTGACTTGAGATCGCAGGTGATCATGCCGGTTCCCGCTCCCACCGATCCCTCCGGCACCGGCCCGCCAGCCGCTTGTTCGATGGCCCGGTACACGTGCTCTGACCGCACGTGCCGCCCTACGGTGTCATTCAACCACGAGTCATCGCATTCGCCGACGAGGGGAATGATGACGTCGTAGTCCGTGCCGATACCGGGGAATCTCCGCGTCATCCATTTCACCGCGGCGTCCGACACCTTGCCGACCGCCAATGTGTTCGTCAAGAGTATGGGCGTCTCCAGGAGGCCCCACTCGGCGACCTGGGTCAGACCGGATACCTCACCGGCGCCGTTCAAGACGAAAGAGCCCGCGATGACACGGTTGTAGAAAATATCGTGGTGAGGCAGCACCGCCGTGACACCGGTCCGCACGGGTCCTTCGCCCACGATCAAGGGACCGTCGCCTTCGATGAGCGTGGTGTGACCTACCCGAACGCCTGGAACGTCGGTGATGGCGTTGAGGGGACCCGTCGGCACGTGACCGATGCGAAATCCCAGATCCCGGAGCCTCCGTCTCATTCGAGCGGCGATACGGGC
>PMNO01000602.1 GCA_003161835.1 Myxococcales bacterium
TGAGCGGGCGGCCTTCGAGCGCACCATGGAACGGATCACCTACGAGCGTCCGTTCGACGCCGCGGGCTTCGGCCGCGACCTGCGCCGGGTGCGGGATCGGGTGGAGGCCGAACGGGGACGTGTGCCGGTCGGATCCCGGCATCTGCGCTTCGACCCGGGGGGAATCATGGACATCGAATTTCTGAGCGCCCTCGGCCAGCTGTCGGGCGCCCCCACCGATCGGGCCCTGCGCACAACGGAGACCGTCGCGGTGCTCGCCCGCTTGACGGCCACGGATTGGCCCGCGACGCTGCTGTCGGACTACGGGTTGCTGCGCACGCTGGCCCTGCGGATGCGCCTCTTGCGGGATCGCCTCGAAGATGTGATTGGCCCTGCCGACCTGGTGCCGCTGGCCCGTTCGCTGGAGCAGGAGCCGGCGCGGTTGCGTGACGAGCTGGACGCGGCGATGCGCCGTGTCCGGGCGTGTTTTGTTGAGCGATTTCCCCAACAGGAAGTGACGAGATGAAGATGACCCGACGACGACGACCTGGACGGCCCGATGTCTTGTCCCGGTGGGCGAGCATCTCCTGGCGGGATTTGCTGATCATGGCGGCCCCGGCCCTGCTGGTGGTCGCGGTCGGTGTTTGGAGCGCGATCCGATTCGTTCGCCCCGCGCCCCCCAACGTCATTCATCTGATCGGCGGCGCGGAGGGCAGCTCCTACCGCACGATGGCCGAGAAGTACAAGAAGATCATCGAGGGCTTCGGGGTGAAGGTGGACATCGTCTCGTCGCACGGCTCGTTGGACACGCTCAAGGAGCTGGCGAACCCCAAGGCGAAGGGCGACGTGGGCTTTGTCCAGGGCGGTCTGACCGACGGGATCGACATTTCGCGTTTGGTGTCGCTCGGCACCGTGTTCGCGCAGCCGTTGATGATCTATTACCGCGACACGGAAGCCGTCGAGCTGCTCTCGCAGTTGAAGGGCAAGCGCCTGGCGGTGGGGCCGGAGGGCAGCGGCACGCGGGCGCTGGCCCTCAAGCTGTTGAAAGCCAACGACGTGGAGGCCCCTGGCACGGTGTTCCTGGAGCTGGGTGGCGAGGAGGCCGCCAAGGAGCTGGTGGCCGGCACCGTGGACGCGGCATTTCTGATGGGGGATTCGGCGACCCCACAGATCATGCGCACGTTGCGCGCGGCTCCCGGAATCTACGCCATGAGCTTTCGCCAGGCCGATGCCTACCTGCGCAAGTTCCACTTCTTGTCCAAGCTCATCATGCCGGAGGGCGGGTACGACCTGGGCAAGAACTATCCCCCGAACGCCCTGACCTTGATCGGTCCCACCGTGGAGCTGGTGGCGCGCAAGGATCTGCACCCCGCGTTGTCGGATCTGCTGATCAGCGCCGCCCGGCAGGTGCACGGGGGGGCGGGGATGTTCCGAAACGCGGGCGAATATCCGGCGCCGGTGCCGCGCGAGTTCCCCATCAGCGAGGACGCCGAGCGGTACTACAAGTCCGGTAGCCAGTTCCTGTACAAACGTTTGCCGTTTTGGCTGGCCAGCCTGGTCGATCGTCTCCTGGTGGTGCTGTTGCCACTGTTGGTGCTGATCCTGCCCGCCACCCGGGTGGCGCCGACGCTGTACCGCTGGCGCGTGCGATCACGGATCTACCGCTGGTACGGCGCCCTCATGGCCATCGAGCGCGACATGCGGGCCAGCCCCACACCGGAGCAACAAGTGGAGATTCTGAAGCGTCTGGACAGTATCGAGCTCTCGGTGAACCAGATGAAGACGCCGCTGTCGTTCGCCGATCAGCTGTACGTGCTACGCGATCACGTGAGCATGGTGCGCCAGCGCCTGCANNCTCGCAGGGGGCCTTCCGAGGCCCCTTGCGGCGGCGAAGCCGCATCCGCGCCGCCTAGTGAAAATCGTGCGAGATGTCGATGCCGGTCATGGGTTCGAGACTTGTGGGGGTTGGGCCGGGCAGGGGAAGGAATCGATCGGCCTTGATGGATACGACGCCGTCCTGATTTTGAACCACGCCTTCGATGATCAGGGCGCCCAGGCCCAAAATGGTTTTCCGGTGCGTATCGAAACGTGCGGGCGTGATGATGGCATTGGCAAAACCAGTCTCGTCCTCGACGGTCAAGAACACGAATCCCTTGGCCGTGCCCGGGCGTTGCCGGACGATCACGATACCGGCCACTCGGGCGCGCCGGCCATGCGGAACGTTGACCAGCTCAGCGGCCGCGAGGACATCGTGGCCACGAAGGCGTTCCCGGACAAAGGTCATGGGGTGCGGCCCCGTGCTGAGCCCTGTGCCGCGAAAATCCGCCAGCATCTCATCGTGNNCGCGATTCCGGCGAATAGCCGCCCGGAGCGGCCGAGCGCCTGCACCTGCCATAGAGCATGCCTTCGCGAACCGCCGAACGCCGCGAACGCCCCCACGCTGGCCAAGGTCGCGAGCTCCGTCGCATGGGGCGTCACGCGCGCTTCGAAATCCGCCAGCGATTCGAACGGTCTTTGGGCCCGCGCTGCCTCGATGCGCCGGCCAACCTGCTCGCGCAATCCCGCGACGTACTTGAGGCCCAACCGGATACACGGCTCGGCCGAGGCGGGGTTCGCGCTCGGCTCGAGATCGCACAACCACGTCGATCGCGTCACATCGATGGGCCGCGTGCCGACTCCGTGCCGTTCGGCATCGTTGACCAACGTCGACGGGTGATAAAAGCCCATCGGATAGTTGTTCAACAGCGCGCAGGTGAATGCAGCCGGGTGGTACGCCTTCAAATAGGCCGAGGCGTAAGCAATCAACGCGAACGACGCCGCGTGTGATTCGGGGAAGCCGTACAGAGCGAAGGACTTGATGCCCGCGACGATCTCTTCCTGCGCGGCGTTCGTGATTCCATTCTTGGTCATGCCCGCGCGCAGCGCCGTCTCGATCGCATTCATGCGTTGTTCGGATCGTTTGAAGCCCATGGCGCGGCGCAGTTC
>PMNO01000259.1 GCA_003161835.1 Myxococcales bacterium
CGAGACCGGCGTTCCCGATCTCGCGCGTGACTACGCCGGCAAGGAGAGGAAGGTCGCCTGGCGACGCGCGGAGGGGGCGGTTCGTCGCGGCATGCTGGATTTGAGCGCGCTCCTGCGCCCCGACACTCAGGCCGCCGCCTATGCGCTCGCGTACGTGCGCGTCGACCGGTCCACGTTGGCGGCGCTCAGGCTTGGCACGCCCGGTCCCGTCAAGGTTTGGTGCAACGGCAGCTTGGTTCATGCCGTCGATCGCGTCCGATCCGCGCGCCTCGATCAAGATGCGGTGGGCGTCGCCTTGCGTCCCGGCTGGAACCGACTGTTGATCAAGACGGTGGTCACCGAGGGCACCTGGCGCCTGTACGCGCGCTTGACGGCTCCCGACGGCGGCCCGGTGGATTTCGCCGACGCCTGGGAGCCATCCGTGCCGTTGCCGTCGCTCCGGGCCAAGGGAGAGCTGGCGGCAGCCCGGGCTTCGCGCACACCCGTACCCGTGCCCGGGCGGGTACGGGCCCTCGAACCCATCCTGCGCGCGCGCCAGGCCACCGCGCGCTCCGCCACGGCCCAGGCGCAGGCCGGATTGGATCTGGGTCGCTACCTCCTGATGGTGGATTCAACTGATCGCGATCAGAAAGAAGCAGCGCGATTTTTCGAGTGGTCGGCGAACCGTCATCCCACCGTGGACGCGTTGATGGGGCTGGCCAACGCCGGCCGGGACGAGGACGAATCCAGACGGGCCCTCGAGCGCGCCCTGGTTGTCGCCAAAACGCCGCGTGAACGTGCGGCGGTCCTGTCAGCGCTCGGGGACGTGGCGCGCGATCAACACCGCGAATCGGCCGCGGTCGAGCGCTGGCGAGCGGCGTTGGCGGCCGACCCCAGGTGGTGGCCGGCGACGCTGTCATTGGCGGGCGAGGAGCAGACCGCGGGCTTTCCCGCGGCGGCCCTGGCACGCCTGGACGGTTTGCCGATCGAAATTCGCACGCTTGCCGCGGTGGCGCGCGAGCGCATACGGCTCTCGCTCACACTGGGCCGACGGGACGACGCCGACGCGCTTCGGCGCGCGCTGTTGGTGGATGCGCGCGACGATACCGATCTCCTCCGGGATCTGGCCGGGGCCGCCCAGACGCGGGGCGATGCCGTCGAATCGGTTCGACTGCTGGAGATTGCGGCGACGCTGCGGCCGGATTTGCCCGGCCTGACGGTTGAATGGGCGCGGGCCCTCGAGAGCGGGCACCATCCGGAGCGCGCGCGCCAGGCGCTGGAGGCCGCCGCGCGGCGGCTGCTGGAGCGNNGAGCCGCTCCTGGCCGCCGAGCTTGGCAAGCTGTTGGACCGCATGGGGCAATCGCAGCAGGCGCTGACGTGGCTGCGCGGGGCGCTCGGATTGCGACCACAGGATCCCGAACTCCGCCGCTACGCCGACGCCTTGGGTGCGCGGTCAACCCGCGGCGGCACGATCGGCGCCGATGGGAAAGGCGCATCCCTCGACAGCGCGCGGGGGGACCACCTGGATCTGGCGCGTCGTTTCGCCGCTCCAATTTCGCCCCTGCTGGCGAGTCTGGCGCCACCTCGGGGGGGCGAGCCGGCGCGCGCGGCAGGCGGAGCAGCCGCGCGCGGCGCACCCGCGGTCGCCGAGCCTGATCCCGCGATCGTCCTCCTGGATCGCCGCGCCGTTCGCGTGCACCCCAATGGCCTGTCCGAAGTGTTCACGCAGCGGGTGGTCGAAGTGCGCACCGACAGCGGCGCCCGCGACAACAAGGAATTCTACGTGCGCTATACGCCCGGCTCCGAGGAGGTCGAGGTCCTCGAAGCCCGCATTTTTCGCCGTGCCGCCGATGGCACGTATGACGTGTTGCAGGCGTCCGATCGCGACGATCAGGATTTGTCCGAACCGTGGTACGGCCTGTACTACGACTATCGGGCCGAGATCGTGCGCTTCGAAGGTCTGCGCGCGGGCGACGTTCTGGATGTGCAGTACGTGGTCACCGATGTGTCGCGCGAAAATCAACTGGCCGGGTATTTCGGTGATCTGCAGTTCATCGCCGAAACTGTCCCGAAACGTCAGTGGGACTACACACTGCTATCGCCTCCGGGGCGCGCGTTCTCCATCGCGCGGCCGGTGCTCAACGGTCTGACGGAAACGACGGCCGACGAGGGCGGGGAGCACATCACGCGGTTCGCGGCCCGGGACGTGCCCCGCATCGAGGTGGAGCCCGCGATGCCCGGGATTGGAGAGATCTCGCCGTATCTGCACATCAGCACGTACGGGAGCTGGGACGAGGTCGGAAAATGGTACTGGCGCCTGATCGAGGAACAGCTGGTCCCGGACGACTCCATTCGACGCGCCGCCGGTGCGGCGCTTCAGGCGGCGGAAGCGGCGCTGCGCACGGGAGGTGGTGGCGGCCCCAGGCGCGGACTGACGGATCTGGAGAAGGTGCGTGCGTTGCACAGTCTGGTCCTTGGAGGGACTCGCTACGTGGGTCTCGAGTTCGGCATCCACGGATTCAAGCCGTACAAGGTGTCGCAGGTGCTCGCGCGCAAGTTCGGTGATTGCAAGGACAAGGCGGCCTTGCTGACGGCGTTGCTGACGCAGGCCGGTGTGGACGCGGAGATGGTGCTCTTGCGCACGCGCCGGGGCGGAGCGATCGCGCCGGCGCCGGCCTCGCTGGCGGTCTTCGATCACGCGATCGTGTATGTGCCTTCCTTGGGCCTGTATCTGGATGGAACCGCCGAATTTTCGGGCCTCAAGGAGCTGCCCAGCCAGGATCAGGGGGTCATGGTTCTGCGTGTCGGCGCGCATGGCGCCAGATTGGTGGAGACGCCCATCCTGCCGTCCGCGGATAATCGAGCGATTCGTTCGTGGATCGTGAGACTGAAGGCGGATGGCGACGCGGATGTGGAAGAGCATCTGTCCATCGAGGGCCAGGCCGCCCAAGAATGGAGATCCCACTACCAGACCCCGGGCGAGCGGCTGGAGCGGTACGCCAAGGTATGGACCGGTCGCAATCCGGGGGCNNACCTCCGCGGGTGCCCTGTCGCTGATGCTCGGCGCGCGTGACGGCGATCTGGTGTTGACGTACGCGCGCCTTTCGCGCCGGAAATCCGATCTGGTGCTCGCCTATCCCTGGCAGCACCACGAGGTGATCACCTATCACCTGCCCGTGGGGGACCAGGCGACGTCGTTGCCGCGATCGCGGCGAATCGAAACCAAATTCGGCCGGTTCGATCTGAGCGTCCTTGCGACCCGGTCGGGGACCGTCGTGGCCGAGTCGCGGCTGGATGTCGCGCGCGATCGGATCGCTCCCGCCGACTACCCCGGCTTTCGGAGTTTCCTGGCGGACGTGGACGCGGCGATGGCTGAACGGATTGTCGTGGAGCCCACGCGTCCGGGCGCCGCCGGGGCGCCCCTCCGTGAAACCGGCACTGGCCTGGCCGAGGGCCCCGGCGCGCGATGACAAGTGCGCCCTGGATTGTCGCCTGCGTGGTTGCGTCCGCGGGCTGTGCCGGTCCGTTGGCGACAAGAAACGTCGGCGCGGGTCATCCTGTTTCCGTGACGCCCGATGCGCGCGCCGGGTGGGCCGCCGCCGTCAATGGAAAGG
>PMNO01000402.1:0-446 GCA_003161835.1 Myxococcales bacterium
CCCGGCATGGCCCATATATTCGTGAAGTGACCGGCGAGCCAGATCAGCTCCCACCGCGTCGCGACGATCCCGGGATACGTCAAGAAGCCGCCGTTGAAGAACTGGTACATGGGCGACGGCCCCACCATCAGGTTGCATGTAAAAGGCGTGGTTCCGCCGCCGCCACCGGCGCCGCCTCCGCCGACGCTCCCCCCGACGCCTCCGCGGCCGCTCGCCCCGCCCGCCGCGGCCCCGGCGCCGCCGTTGCCTCCTTGCGCCAGCGCGCCGCCACTTCCCGCCGGCGATGAATCGATGCCGGCGTCCGCGCCTCCCGGCACGCCGCCCATTCCCCCGGAAGCGCTGCCGCCCATGTCCGCGCCTCCGGTGCCACTGCCAACCGTTCCACCGGTGAATCCGGCGCCGCCGCTTCCCGGGGTTCCGCCGCCGCCGGGAGCGCCCCCGGTGCC
>PMNO01000402.1:525-7256 GCA_003161835.1 Myxococcales bacterium
GACCGCCGCGTGAACGCGCCGTTCATCCACCAGCCCGTGATCGGAAAGCTGGCGGTTGGCCGCTCGCGGGAGGCGGCTCCAGCGGCGACCAGCACCGGCGCATAGTGTTCCCAGGTCGGCAGAGCCATCTGGGCCGCGGGCGCGCGCTTCTGGAAGTCGACNNAGCACGCCCTCGTCGCGCAGCGGGGCCAGCGCTTGCCCCAGCCCAAAAAGCTCTCGCGCATCGAGGCCAGGCATCGACACCTGGAGCACGGGCACGTCGGCTTGCGGATACATCGCCACCAGCGGAACGTAGGCGCCGTGGTCGAGGCCGCGCGTGGGATCGTCGGTGACGGGAATGTCTTTTTGGCGTAGCAGCGTGCGTACACGGGCCGCCAGCTCGGGCGCGCCGGGGGCGGCGTACTTGGTCTGGTAGTAGCGCTCGGGAAACCCGTGNNTAGAAGTCATAGACCAGCGGTACGCCGCCGACCGCGCCCAGTGTGGTGGGCCGCTCTTCCCAGTGTGCCGACACCACGAGGATGCTCTTGGGTTTTGGCATGGCCTTGGCCCAGGCCGCGAGCTCCGCCATCCAGCCGGCGTCGTCGAGCAGGATCGGCGCGCCGTGCGCCGCGAAGATCACGGGCATACGGCCGGTCGTCTGGACCGGCTCGTGGCGCGGCTCATGGTGCGGTCCGCTTTCCTTGTCAGTCGCCATCGTCTTTTTCTCCCATCGCGCACAGGAGGCCGCCGCGATTGGCAGAACCCCCAACCCGCGAATGATATCCCTTCTTTTCATGTGTCTTCGTTGGATGCACGGATTGCGCAGGAGGTGACCGGCGCGGAACTCTTGGCCCGGGCGCGGGATCCCTGTACGTTCGCAAAGTGCAGACGGTACCGACGAGCGCACGGGCCTGGCTTGCGTTCGCGGCGTGCGGCGCCATCTGGGGCAGCACCTTCCTGGCCATCAGCCTGGGCAACGACGAGCTGGCGCCGGTCTGGGCGGCAACCCTGCGCTTGGGTTTGGCGGCCGTGCTGCTGGGCCTCTGGGAAAAGGTCCGCGGGCAAGCCCTGCCCCGGGGTCCGGCGCTGCGCGCGGCCGTGTACTACGGCATCTGCCAGTTTGGAATTCAGCTCCCGTTGCTTTACTGGGGGGAACAGCGCGTTCCCTCCGGCCTGGCCGCCGTTTTCTTCGCCACCATTCCCCTGTCGAGCGCCCTCCTGACGCGCGCTCTCGGCATGGAGCGCCTCACGTCAGCCAAGCTCTTCGGAGCCCTCGTCGCCGTCGCGGGCGTGAGTCTCTTGTTCGCCAGCGCCTTCAGCGGCCACATCTCACCGGCGGGCATGGCTGCGATCTTCGTCAGCGCCACGGTCGCGGGGGTCGGGTCCATCTTGCTCAAACGGGGGCCGCGCCAGAGTCCCGTCGGTGTCAACGCGGTCGGGTGCGCGATCGGAGCCGCGATGGCCTTTCTGGAAAGCCTCGCCCTGCGTGAACCGCATCGGTGGCCGACCACCTGGGCCTCCCTGGCGCCCATCTTGTACCTCACGCTGGCCGGCTCGCTCGGGGCCTTCGTGCTCATGTCGTGGCTCATCAACCACTGGCCCGTCACCCGCACCAGCTATGTGAGCGTCATCATCCCGGTCATCGCTCTATTGCTCGGCGTCGTCGTCCGCGGTGAGCGGCTCACCTGGAGCAGCCTCGGGGGCACCATCCTGGTGTTGATGGGGCTGCTGATGGGCATGCGCACGCCGCGCACGGCAGCGGACGGCAATCGCTGACAGCGACCATGATTCCGATGGGACCGTGTTGTTCTCTGTCGATCCAGGGTGGTTCCGTTGGACCTATCCCGGGGACGCTTCGTCCCACTCAACAACAGCTCACCACCGGGAGGATCCCATGAAATCGACACCACCCCTGTTCACGCTCGCGCTCACGCTCGTCACCGCCACCGCGGGCGTCGCCATCACTTCACCTGCACGGGCGAAACCACGCGCGGGGGACGCCTTTGTCCAGCTCCCCTCGGCGGAAATGAAATGGGAGGAGTTCTATCCCGGCGGTCCCCTCGAGTCGTTCGTGGTCGGGTCGAAGGAGGCGAAGCACGGTCCCACGGGCTTCTTCATCAAGTTCAAGCCGGGCTTCGACTCGGGCTGGCACATCCACGAGTCCGAATACGCGGGGGTCATTCTGGCCGGAACCATCCTCGAGACCAACAAGGGATCGGACGCGCCCAAGCCGCTGGGGCCCGGCTCCTACTACATGCAACCCAAGACGGTGCACAAGACCGAGTGCACGGCGGCCGCCGAATGCCTGCTCTGGATCTTCGAGGAGGGCAAATTCAGTTTCACGCCCACCACCGAGGACGGAAAGCCGCTCCCCAGGCCAGCACCGGCCGCCAAGAAAGACGCCAAGTAGCTTCACGGCCGCCTTCACTCCTCGCCACACGTGACGCATCCGTTGTAGAACGCACGACGTGCGCATCGCCTCCCTGCTCGCCAGCGGGACCGAGCTGGTCTGTGCCCTCGGGCAGGGGGCTTCGTTGGTCGCGCGATCTCACGAGTGCGATGACCCGCCCTGGGTCACGAGCCTGCCCGCCCTGTCCCGCCCCACGTTCGACGTTTCGGGATCCAGTGAGCAGATCGATCGCCTGGTCAATCAAAAGCTGCGCGCGGGCGAGCCGCTCTACGCGATCGATCGAGAGCGCCTGCGCGAGCTCGCGCCCGACATCGTCATCACGCAGGTACACTGCGATGTCTGCGCCGTCAGCCCGGCGGCGCTCGACGCCGCGCACGGATGGCCCGCGCTGAGCGGTTTCAAGACGGTCGCCATGCGCGGCGGATCGTTGGAAGGCATTCTCCAGGATTTCGCCACGGTCGCGGCCGAGATCGGGTGCCACCAAGCTGGCGAGCAGTTGATCGCGGACATTGAGCGCCAGTTACGGGAGTGGCGCGATCGGCTTTCGGGTGGGTCGATTCCGTCCGTGGTGTGTCTGGAGTGGACCGACCCGATCTTCCCGATGGGGAACTGGGGTCCCGAGCTCGTGCGCCTTGCCGGCGGAACGTGCGTGCTCGGGAACGCAGACGGCCATTCCGCTGCCACGCCCTGGCAGGCGGTCATCGATGCCGATCCCGAAGTCCTGGTCGTCGCGCCGTGCGGGTTCGGGATGCAGCGCGCGTTCGAAGAGATGCCTCGCCTCGCCGCGCGACCAGGCTGGAGCGCGTTGCGCGCGGTTCGCCGCGGGCAGGTCTACGTCGCCGACGGCAACCGGTACTTCAACCGCTCGGGGCCAACCGTGTTCGAGAGCGTCGGGCTCCTGGGGGAGATCCTGCACCCGGAGCTCGTCCCCCGCACGTCCGAGGGCTTGCTGTATCGCAGGTGGGACCCATCCTCATGAAGGCGCCCGGCCACCAGGAAGAAACCGCGGTGGAAGAGGCCGCGGGGATCGAGGCGCTCCCGTTTCCGGAGAGTCTTTGTCACCGGTGCACGGCGATGCGGCAGGTCGCCACCAAGACATCCAGCTTCCTGATGTGTACGGCGCTGCCCGTGAAGTATCCGCGGCAGCCGGTCGCGCGCTGCCCGGCGTTCACCGCGAGAGGTGAACGGTGAGCTCAACATCAACATCGACGATCACCCCGAGCGCTCGACCCAAGGCGCTTCTCGCCTGGAGCAGCGGCAAGGACAGCGCCTGGTCGCTGCATGTGCTCAGACAGCAAGGCGCGGTGGAGGTCGTGGGGCTCTTGACCACCATCAACGCGGCCTTCGACCGCGTTGCGATGCACGCGGTTCGCACAGAGCTCCTGCGCGCTCAAGCCGCCGCGGCGGGGCTGCCGCTTTGGCCGGTGCCCATCCCGTGGCCGTGCAGCAACGCCCTATACGAGGCCGCCATGGGCGAGGCGATGGCTCGGGCGCGCGACGCCGGAATCGCGCTGATCGCGTTTGGCGATCTATTTCTGGAAGACATTCGCGCGTATCGAGAGGATCGCCTCCGGGAATCGGGACTCAGGCCCCTGTTTCCGCTCTGGGGCGCGCCGACCGGCGCGTTGGCCGCCCAGATGGTAAGCGCCGGTCTGCGCGCCCGCCTCACCTGCGTCGATCCCTCGAAGCTGGGTGCCCACTTTGCAGGACGCGAATTCGACGCTGCGTTGCTCGGCGAGCTGCCCGCGTCGGTCGATCCCTGCGGCGAGCGGGGAGAATTCCACACGTTCGCGTATGACGGCCCGATGTTCAGCCGGCCGGTGGAGGTGCGCGNNATCTGCTGCCCGGCGGGGGCTGATCGGTGAGGGCCGCGTAAGGTCCGCCACCTTCCGCGACCCGACCCTGTTCATTTGCACGAAAACGAGCCACGAACACGCTGGTATTTCCGCATCGGCGCCGGAGCGAGGGTGTGGCCCAACCCTTTGTGATACTTGGAAAATTTCCCTACGACGCAGGCTGACCAAACACGCGCAAGGGCCGACAGATCAGGGGGGCAACCGGGCCTGTATCGTCTGTGCGGTCCGTGTCTGCCCTGCGCGGGCGGAATCCCGTTCTCCAGGAGATCCCTCATGAACAAACTGAAGCGACAGTCTCTGCTGGTTGCAGCCCTGGTCATTGCGTTCGAGTTCGTCGGTGGAGCTTCGGCCCACGCGCAGCAGTTCATGCCGAACAAGTACACNNGTGCTTCCGCCCGGCTACAACGCGGCCGCGGCCACGCTGTACCCTTTGCTGATCTGCCTGCACGCCGCCAACAACACGAACCCTCCCAACAGAAAGCTGAGCTCGGATGGAAAGTGTTACGCGGGAAGTTTCACCGTGCCGGAGAGTCCGTCTTTCTTCATGGTTCCCATCTCGCAAACCAACGCTTCGGGCTGGGGGGACGCGGGCATGATGAGCCCGATCAGTCAGCCGGAAAAATTCGAGGGCCGGCTGACGGTGGTCGTCATCAAGGAGATGATGGCCAAGTACAAGATCGATCCCGACCGTCTCTACATCACGGGACCCTCGATGGGCGCGCGTGGGACCTGGGACATCATCCGCAGAAATCCCACCATGTTCGCGGCGGCAATGCCCGCGGCGGGGCCTGCTGATCCCGTCGATGCCCCTCTCTACGCGAGCCAGAACATCTGGGCCATCAACGGCACCAACGATTCGACCTCCGCGGAGAATACCGCCGCCATCGACGCCATTCGCAAGCTCGGCGGCAATCCGATTTACACGCTGTTGCAGGGCCGCGGCCACGACACGTGGCGCTCGCTGTACAAGGACCCGCAACTCATCGCCTGGACGTTCGCGCAACGCCGCGGAGTCCCCTGGTGGTCGCATCCGCCCGCGGCGCCGACCATGATCCAGGCCGATCCCGTCAATGGCTCTGTAGCCCTGGCAGGGGGGGTATCGGTCGTCCCGCCGCCCGGGCTGACCGCCACCACCCCTTTTCCCAACGCCACGGGCATGGGCGGCAAGGGACCCGGTGGCTCGCCGGGAACGGCCGGCTCGTCGGGGACGGCNNTCGGGGACGGCCGGCTCGTCGGGACAGTCGGGCGGCGCGGGCTCGGGGGGGGCTCAGGGAACCTCGACCGGAGGCGCGGCGGTTCCTGCCTCGACTGGCGGCGCCGTCGCGATGCCGACCCCTTCCGAAAGCGGCGGGAGCACAGCTCCTCTCGGCAACCCCACCACGGGCGGCGCGACCGTCCCAGCCGTCTCGACCGGCGGCGCCGGCGTGACCGGCAATCCAGCCGCCGCGGCCGGCGGTAACAGCGGAGGTTGCAGCGCGGCCGGTGGCGGGGCGCGTGAATCATCCGCGGCTGGAGCCCTGCTGATGTTGGCGCTGCTTGTCGGGGGACGCCTGCGGCGTAGAATTCGCGCCTGAGTGCGCCAAAAGGCCGGAAAGTGCGTGTGAATTGACTCCCCTGCCGGAGCCATGTCCGGGGCGGGCGAAACCAGGTGTTTCTTGAAAGGTTCTCGCCCGGAGAGCCCTTACGTGGGCATGACCAAATTTCGAGGATGCCGCGCCGCTCTGACCATCGGGATTGCCATCTTGGGCGCGGCCATTGGGGCTCCAACCGCGCACGCGGCGACGATCATGCAGGTCACGAACTTTGGCAGCAACCCGAGCGGCATCGGAATGTACCTGTACACGCCCGCCAACGTGGTCGCCAAACCGCCCATCTTGGTCGGTGTTCACGCCTGTCATGGCAAGGGCCTCGACGTCTGCACGTCCGGAAACACCTTCGCGCAACAGGCGGACAAATACGGATTTCTGCTCATCTGTCCGTCGGCGGTGAGCAGCGACGGCTGCTGGGACGTGCACTCGGCCGGCGATCTCAGCCACACCGGAAGTGGCGACGCTTCGGGAATCATCTCGATGGTGAACTACGTGATTCAAAACAAGGGCGGGGACGCCAATCGGGTGTACGTGGCGGGACACTCGTCGGGCGGAATGATGACCAACGTGTTGCTCGGGTCTTATCCAGACGTATTCAAGGCGGGCGCGGCCTTNNCGTCCCCGGATTCAGTTCTGGCACGGGACCACCGACGCCACGCTCTCCTTCCACAACTTTGGTGAAGAAATCAAGGAGTGGACCAACGTGCTCGGCGTCAGCGAGACCCCGACCTCCACCGAGAGCAACGTCCCGCAGGCCACCTGGATCAGGACCCGTTATGCCGACAGTGCCGGCGTCGTTCAGATCGAGGCGATTCAGGAGACCGGGCAACCCCACAACCTGGTCATCAATGGCGCCGAGGCCATTCGCTTCTTCGGTCTCGATGGTTCGAACCCCGT
>PMNO01000714.1:0-340 GCA_003161835.1 Myxococcales bacterium
CCGTGACCGGGGGCCGCCCCCCCGGGCGCGGAAAGCGATACTTGAACGACGCGTAAGCCGGGCCCTCTTACCTCCGCGAGCCACTCATGCAGCAAGCGGGTCTTACCCACCCCGAGGGGGGCCACCACCGTGATGACCTGGGGCGAACGGAATCGAACGGCGCGGTCCAGGGCCGCGTCCAGGGACTCGAACTCGCTATGCCGACCGACAAACCGCGCCAGACGAAGGCCACCTGGCGAGCCCGCGAGGCCCGCTAATCCCTCCCGCGGTCCCCCTACCGGTGCTGCGTCCATGACAGCAAGTAAACGCTGGGCCCGGGCAAGCGTCCAAAAAATGCCCT
>PMNO01000714.1:356-4936 GCA_003161835.1 Myxococcales bacterium
TGTTCCCGGCGACGGATCTGTTCAATGATCCAGGGCTCGAGCATCGGTCCCCTCTCTTACGTCCTGCAATATCCTTGCCGCGTAGTCAAGTTCGGCAATTGTGTCAGATAACATGAGCCCTAAATATCCTGAGCAATCACGGTGAGTTGCCACGCAAAATAATGTCTCGGATGCGCGGCGTGTGCGCTTCATTCGCCGAACTGGGCAAATTCCAACGCTGGCCAAATTCCGGCGATGGCTATGATCGCCGTGTCATCCCACCCGTGGAACTTCATCGGGTCACGGACAAAGTGTATCGATCCCTCGGATTGGCCGCGCGACCGGACGCCTCCCGCACCAGCACCAAACAGCACCCTGCCGGACCGGGAACGACCCGCGTCGGGGCCGACGCATCGCCGCCAACGTGAAAACGTCCCAGGTCCTTGCCGGCCGTGGTTTGCACCCGGACGTCCAGGGTCAACCCAGCAATACCGCGAACGGCGAACTCCAGTGACCCGTCAGGAGGCACCGCCGTCTGGATCAACCAATAGTCGACGTCTCCCCGGGGAAACAGGAGGCCGTTTCCCGTCGCGCCGTCGGCCAGCGGCGTGGCCAGGGCGGGCGTGCCGTTGGGCTCGTGTTCTCCGCCAGGACCCACCGGCCGGCTGCTGGCACTGATCCGGTAGGGCTCGTCGAGGTTGCCGTCGCCCTTGGCCCCCGAAAGCCGCAGCAACACCGCTCCCCCCACGTACAGATTGGCAATGCGCTCCACCTCGCGGCGCTTGCCGCTGTCCACCTTCATCAGGACCGTGCCGTCCTCGTTGATCACCTCGATCTTGACGTCGACATGATCGGGGGGCGTCACCTCGAAATCCAATTCGGTCGGCATGGCGGCCGCGTAGCGGTACACGTCGATATCACCCGGCCCCAGGGTGCCCAGAAAGGTTCCGTCGCCAATCGGAACCGCATGCGCGGCATCGTCATTCGGTTCCAGCTCCGCGTCGGCCCTCGCTTCTTCGGTCCGCAGACGCAAGGTGTAACGCGCCTCGAGATTGCTCCCCGCGTCGGCTCGAACAACCACGAACACGCTCGGTTCGGACGACGGAAGGCGAACGTTCCGCACCGCCACGCGGTCGCCCTTGCGGCCGTGTTGCTCGATCATCTTGTGTTCCACCGAGTCGTAGATCGCGATTGACGCCGCCACCTGATCCGGAGGATCGAGATCGGCCGAGAGCACACTGCCTTCTGGCACCCCCCCCAAGGGCAATCGAAACCAATCCTCGTCGTGTCGCCAGGCCAGGTAGCCGGCCACGTCGGCCCCCGCCGTCACTTCGTTCGCCAGCGTTCCTTTCCCGTTGGGTTCCACCTCTTCACCGGCTTCGAAGGGAAATAGGCGGACCGTCAGACGGTAGGCGGCCGACGACCCTGCGCCGGCACCACCGCCGTCGCGCCGGCCCGCTCCCGCGGATCCGCCGCTCACGACTCCGCCGCTTGCGGACGCCGCCGCCGCTGCCGGCTTCACACGCACGAAGTAGATCCCGGGAACGACGGCCAGGTTTGGAATGCCTTCCGTTTCCCCGGGGGTCGTGCCGACGGACGCGACCAGCACCCGCCCCTGATCGTCGAGGGCGTCGACCGAAACGGAGAGCGCCGCATCGGGGCGCACCTCGATCTGCATGCGCTGGCGCGGCGCGGGGGGCGCCCCGTCGGCTTCCGCCGTCACCACCGCAGGGGGGGGGACGACAACGCGATAAAGATCAACATCCTTGGCCTTGCTGGCGGCCGGCGCGATCAAGTGTCCCGCGACACCAACCCCCGCCGCGCCGGTCGGCAGCAATGGTTGCGCGTTGGCCAGCAGATCGTTCGGCTCGATTTCATCCGTGACGTTCAGGCCGGGTTCGGTCGTCGCCTCGGGCGCGACGACGACGGCGGCGCCATCAGGACGGGGCGCCAGACGAAACCTCCTGCAACCGTCGACGGAAAGGCCGGCCACCGTGAGGACCGCAACCACCGCCGCCAAGGACGGGCCGCGTCCAGACAGCGGTCGACGCGGCACCACTCAGTCCCCGGCACCCGGGTCCGCCATTTGAACCTTGGCGATGCCCGGCTTCGGTTGAATGCTAGCCATGAATTCCGCCTCCGCGACCACGGCGCCGGCCACCTTGGCCTCACCGCGCATCTTCCAGATCGTTCCGCCCTTGCGCAAGGGCGTGACCTCCAAGACAAGGTGATCGCCCGGCACCACGGGCTTGCGGAACTTCGCTTTGTCTATCGCCATGAAATAGATGACCTGGCGATCGGGGTCGAACTGGGTCAGGCGGGCGGCGTACAGCGCCCCGGCCTGGGCCAAGGCCTCCACGATCAACACGCCCGGCATCACGGGATTGCCGGGGAAGTGGCCCTCGAAATGCGGCTCGTTTCGCGTGACCATCTTGCTGGCCACGATGTGATCGTCGCTGATCGCGTCGACCCGATCAACCAGCAGAAACGGGTAGCGGTGCGGCAGGACGCGCTCGATCTCACGGATGTCAAGAACTCCGGCGGCCCCCCCCGCCTGGATCCCCGGGGCCATGGCTACTTTTTCGCGGGAGCGGCGGGTTTGGCGGGCGCCCCGGCCGCGGCGGGAGCGGGAGCCCCGGGCGTCGCGCCCTCACCCGAATTATAGCGACGAATCAGATCATTCGTGAGGTCCAGATGGGGCTTGGCGAACAGGACCGCGGACTGCTGGCGATCCAGGACCATCGTGAAATTCTCGGCGACGGCAATCTTGTTGATGATCTTGCTCATGCGCTCGAAGATTTTTGCGGTCGCCTCTTGCTCCTTCGCGCTCAAGTCCTGCTGATGGCGCATGTACGTCTGTTGCACCTTCTGCATGCGATCTTGGAGCTCGGTCTCTTTCTCCCGGACCTTTTCCGCTGGCAACAGGGTCCGCTTCTTGTTGAGATCCTCGATGTCCTTCTTCAAGGCTTCCTGCTGCTCGTCCAGCTCCTTCTGCTTCGCATCGAAGACCTTCTTCAGATTCGCCTTGGCCTTGCGCCCGTCCTCGGTCTCGTTGAGCGCCCTTTGGAGATCGACGTAACCGAGCTTCACCTCCTCGGCGAAGGCGGTGAGCGGCGACGATCCGAGCAAGAAGATCCCTAGGACTAACCAGCGCGACATGTGCATTCTCCTTTTTGAGCCGCGACAACTAGCAGATATTCGCCAAAAGCGCGAGCCGCAAAGGGGACGCCTAGACCCGGCGGTGAGCCTGGTTGGCTCTGGGCGTCATCTCGCGACGACCACCACCACCGATCTCGTGCTATCACTTTAGTGGTGCTTTTCCACGCGCGGCCAGTGGCTCGTTGCTTGTCGCTGAGCCTGCTCATGGCCGTAACGGCGTGCGCGGCAAACGTGGATACCGCCAAGGTGCCGGGGCCTGGCTCCCCCGGCGGTGTCGGAACGGGCAGCGCCACCGGAGCCACGGGGACTGGTTCGAGCGGCAATGCTTCCAGCAGCGGGGGTGCCGCAAGCGTCTCCGCAAGCGGCGGAGCGACTGGCACTGGTGGCGGCGCCGTTGGCTCGGGCTCCGGCGGAGCTTCGTCCACCGGGGGCGGCAATGGACTGGGCGCGAGCGGGGGCCGGTCCGCCGCTGGGGGTGCTTCGTCGTTGGGCACCGGGGGCTTCTCGGCGGGCGTCGGGGGTGCCGCCACCGGTGCGGGCGGTGCCGGTGGGGCGGCGAGTCTGGGCGGCCAGTGTCCGGCGAACGCTATTTTCTGCGCGGATTTCGAGTCGACGACCATTCCAGCCCAGGCGCTTTTCTTCCCGGAGTACCTGCGCCCGACCATGTCGACCTACCTGACCATCGACACCACCACCGGGTTCAACAGCAGCCGGTCCGCCAAGTTCATGGGAACCTCGTTCAGCCAGATGCTGGGCGTCCTGACGGGAGTACCCTCCTTCTGGGTCCGCCTCTACCTCCGCTCGGACGCCGACATGAGCATGATCCCGGGCCACGCGACGTACGTGGCTGCTACCGACGGCAACGGCGATCCCAACATGGGCGAGCACGTGCGCATCGGCGAGCACGAATGCCAGCTCGAACTCAACCGAAAATCGGACGACAAGGAGCTGCTGTCGAACGGCGGAACCTATCAGTGTTCGGGCGGCATCGTCCTGGCCAAGAACGCCTGGACTTGCCTCGAGGCCTTCTTCAATGGCCCGAGCCGCGAGGTCCGGGTGTTCGTGGCCGGCGCCGAGACCGTGCCCCTTCACGTCACCGACTGGGGACCGTACCCATTCGCCATGTTCAAGTTCGGCTTCGAGAACTACAGCAGCCCCGCGCGGAACATGTGGTACGACGACGTGGCGGTCGCAGCCCAGCGCATCGGCTGTCACTAGAGCCGCAGGCGCTCGAGTGCCGCGGGCGCTGGTCGCGGGCGCTAGCCGCGGGCGGTCTCGCCTTCCAGCTTGCCGGTGTGGCGGATGTCCTTGCCCTTCACCATGAAGACCACCATCTCGGCCACGTTGGTGGCGTGGTCGCCGATCCGCTCCAGGTACTTGGCGATCGACTGTAACCGCGTCGCGCGAAAAATATTGTGTGCGTCTTCCATCATGTAGGTCAG
>PMNO01000228.1 GCA_003161835.1 Myxococcales bacterium
GTCACCATCACCCCGGACGAGGACTGCAAGAAGGCTCCGCCCCTGAGGTTGTCGCGGACCAGGCGACGATATTGATACGGGACCCGGTACGCCTCGGTGAATTGCAGGTCCGAGATGCCGTCCTCGACATCAGCGGTCAGCCGCGCCGTCCGCGCAAAGCGCGCGCGGTACAGCTCCGCGAGGCGGTTGAATCCCTCGCGGCGGCGCTCGGCGATCAGGGGGGGCGCGTCGTCGGAGCGAAAATAGGTGGCGTCGTCGTATTCGTACAGCGGCACGTGGGTGGCCATCCAGTGCGAGATCCGGGAATGACCCCGCAGCGATGGATGTTTGGCCCGCGAGAGATCCAACCGCGCCTTCACTTTCATCAACAGCGGCGGTACCGCGACGGCGGCCGACGCGCAGGCAACCAAGGTATCGTTCATCGTTCCCTCCTCACGCACTCGGAGTCATCATGCCCACCGCCCCATTCCTCTCTCGCTTCTTTCTGCAAGAGGACCTGAACTTCCTGCTGACCAACCGCATCCCGCGGCGCCTGGCGACCCAGTTCATGGGCTGGTTCGCGCGGATCGAAAGCCCGCCGGTCCGCGACCTGTCGCTCGCGTTGTGGCGCCTGTTCGCGGACGTTGACCTGAGCGACGCCGCTCGAACTCAGTTTCGCAGCTTGCATGATTGTTTCATCAGGGAACTGAAGGATGGCGCGCGACCCATCGACCCGGATCCGGCCGTCCTGGTCAGCCCGTGCGATGCCATCGTCGGTGCGTCCGGCGCCATCGAAGGCGACCAGTTGATTCAGGCCAAGGGCTTTCCCTACACCCTGCTGGACCTGCTGAACGATCCCGATCTGGTCCGGCAGTACCGCGACGGCAGCTATGTCACCCTGCGCTTGTCGTCCAGCATGTACCACCGCTTTCACGCTCCGCACGATTGCGACGTCGAACAGGTCACCTATATTTCGGGCGACACGTGGAACACGAATCCCATCGCGATCAAACGTGTCGAAAAGTTGTTCTGCAAGAACGAGCGCGCCGTGGTCAGGACCCGTCTTGCGGCCGGAACGGGCTCCGGCGCCGGTTCTTCGGACGGGCGCGCCCACGGTCCCTTGATCACCCTGGTGCCCGTCGCGTCGATCCTCGTGGCCAGCATTCGGCTGCATTTTCTCGATGTCCTGCTGCACCTGGGCTACGGCGGCCCGACGGTTATCCCGTGCCAGGCTTCGTTCCACAAGGGCCAGGAGATGGGCTGGTTCGAGCTGGGCTCGACCATTATTGTCTTCGCGCCACCGGGTGTCGCCCTGTGCGAGAACGTGCGTCAAGGGAACAGCATCCGGATGGGAGAGCCCCTCATGCGTTTGCATTGAATCGTTCAGAAGGCTTCGGCTTGCCGTTGCTCGGCCAGTAAGTCCGACGGCGCGGCGGAGGCGAAGCGGAGCGGCGATTCCGCCCTGACCAGGTGGGCCCGAAACACCTCGTGTCCTGCATGCAGCGTGCGGTGCAAGATGCTGGCGCGGGATCGCTCACGCGAACAGCGCAACGCCCGCAGGCACGCCCGGAGCAAGTTGTCGTCGATCGCGCCGTTGACGCCTTCCTCGATCAAGTCAACCGGACCGGGGGCCGGGACGGACGCGACAGGCAACCCCGAAGCCAGCGCCTCCAGGATCACGTTGCCGAAGGTTTCCGTGCGCGACGGAAACACAAAACAGTCAGCGCTCGCGAAGTGCGCCGCCAGATCGTCTCCGAAGCGGTACCCGCGCCACACGACATCGGGAAAACGCCGCTGCAGGTCCTCCCGCGAAGGCCCGTCGCCCACCATCACCTTCGTTCCCTCGACCGGGAGCTCGAGAAAATCCTCCAGACTCTTTTCGACGGCCACGCGGCCGACGTACAACCAGATCGGCCGCGGCAGCCCCGCATAGATGTCGCCCCGCCGGCTGCTGGGGTGGAACACGCCGGCGTCAACGCCGCGGGGCCAATGAATCAGTTGCCGGCCGACATGCTTTTCCTTCAGTTCGTTCAGCAACGATGCCGAGCTCACCAGGGTGTGTTCGGCCTTGCCGTGGAACCACCGCACGGCCTCGTACCCCCATTCGAGCGGCACCGGAGCGCGCGCCGAAAGATATTCCGCGTAGCGGGTGTGGAAGCTGGTGGTGAAACGCAGACCTCGATGACGAAGCCACGCGACCGTGAAAAACCCCAACGGCCCCTCGGTGGCCACGTGAATGGCGTCCGGGCGGAAGGCCCGAATTCGGGGAATCGCCTTCCAGGGATCGCAAGCGATTCGAATCTCGGGATACGACGGCAGCGGCACCGTCCGATGCGCATCGGGGGCGACGACCAGGACCTCCACGCCGGTGGATTCCAGGTACTTGACCAGCCTCACGAGGGTGTTGACCACACCATTGGTCTGCGGACGCCAGGCGTCGGTGACCAGAGCCAGGCGTCTGAGCGGTGTGGCTCCTGGAGGAGCGGAGCGATGCCGGCTCGGGACGGGCCAGGCGCCGCCCCGAATTCCGGATCGTGGTGGCCTTGCAACGTAACCTTGAGGAATCTGTTCCGCGTTTGGCAACACGCGATCACGCTACAGGCGTCGAACGACGGCCCCATCTCATTTCTGTGAACATGGCGTTGTGTATCGCCAACTTTTACGCGTCGACGCCGCCCGACCGCGGGTGCCTACGTCGTCGACGGCAGACCCAGCTCGGCGCGCCCCGCACCGCGCGTGCGGGCGGGCGTATCGCGCGAATCGGGTCCAGTCGTCAGCCAGGCCGGGGGTCCGAGGACCCGCCCCAGGGCGTGGGCGAATACGCGAACGCGGCCGAGCTCGGTCGAGCTTCCCGCGTTGAAGACCAGCACCGGTCGCGCATCGTACCCGAAGAACGTACCCGCCTGAGGCGCGTGCCGATGGCCGTGCAGGACGAGATCGCAGCGACCCCGCAGGGCTCCCAGCAGATCCCCACCCAGCTCCAGCTCGTCCGCATAGGGCCAGCCCAACCATGAAGCCAATCGCTCGGCGGCGTGGTCGGCCGGGAGCGGCAAGATGTGGTGGTGCAGCAGGACCGCCACCAAGGCTCCAGGCGCGGCCAGGTCCACCGCCGCGCTGATGGCGGCCACATCGTCCGCCGTCATTACCCCGTGGCCCGCCAACCAGGCGCGATTGTGCGGACCGGTAGAGTCGAAGCGAACGAGGTGCAAACCGGGCAACTGGGTCACGACCACCCGCCCACCACCCTGAATCGCTTCCCCGAGATCGTCGCCGAGACGATCATGATTTCCCGGGACAACAGTCACGCGCCCGCGCGCCGTCAAGGGAGCAAAGATCCGCCAGAACAGCGCGAGCTCACTGGCACGGCCCCGGTGGGTCAAATCACCGGTCACGACCACATGGTCGGCATTCACGGCAATCAGGGCCTCGCACATCGCTATCGCGCGTCGTTCGGTTTCGAGATTCTTGCCCAGGTGCAAGTCCGAAACGTGGATCAGCGTCCTAGTCGTCATGCCGACGAATGCTAGGTGTCGCGCTTTACGCGAAGGGGAACGACGGATGTCGTCCGCGCAAAACTTTCACGACACCCCTGTGTCGCTGGAGAGCTGCCCTGCGTCGATTGCGACGTTCCGGCGACCCGCCCAGACCAACTTCCCGCTCTCCGGGGCGGCCGCGGCCGTCGGCGACCCCGGTGACGTCGAACGTCGGCGGGCTTGTTACACTCGCGCCGTATTGTGGCCGCCGATGCAGAATGGGGAATTTTCGCTCGCGCGGCTGTGGTCGCGGTGCGCGCTCCGGGCCCTGCCGATTGCTGGACGCCGCGGATCGATGGCCGGGCTCGCGGCGCTCGGCTTGATGTCCGCGGTTCCGAGCTGCGCCGGGCTCGCCGCCCGGCCCGCCCCAACTGCGCCGGCGCCGCCCGCGGCCGTGGCCCGCGTATCGATTACGGGCATGATCGTGAACGGGGTCACGTCCCGGCCCCTGAAGGGCGCGATCCTTGATCTCGACGATCATCCCGGTCGTTCCGAAAGCGGCCTCGACGGAAGGTTCCGCATCGACGATGTTCCGATCGGACCACACCTGTTGACGGCGCGCGCACAGCGGTTCCGGTCGCGCACCCAACCCGTCAAGATCGTGGCTGCCGACCCGGCGTCCGATCCCGAGAGCGGGCCGCGCAACGACTTCATCGTGTTTCTCTTCGCGCCGTCCGGGTACTTCGACAGCTTCCCGCGTCTCGGGGCCGCCCCTCCCTGCCGGAACGAAGCCGACTGCCCCGCCAACCAAATCTGTCTCATGAACAACTTCCGGGAAATGGATGCGCCATCCTGCACCTTACCCGCCATTTGCAAGACCGAAGCGGACTGTAGACTCGGCCAGCAGTGCGAACCCGTAACATTGCTATCGAACGAAGAGCTGCGTGTCTGCCAGGGCCAGCCGGCCCCCGAGGTCGAGCCCTGACCCGATTCAGGCCGCGCATGGAGACCTGCGTGGCGGTGGTGTGCGTAACAGTGTTGGGCCTGGGGTCCGGCTCGGTTTCGCGCGCGGCGTCCGAAGCCCCCGCCCAGTCGATCCGAATCGACGTGCGCGGCGCCATTGCTCATGTGAGTGTCTCCCGAACGCTGAGTTGGCCTCCTCGCTCACCGAACCGGTCCGGCGTGGCAAAGTTGGCTGACCAAACGACGGACGCGGTTCTGGATGTTGCCCTGCCGGTGCATGCACAGCTTCTGGACGTCGCGGTGGGGAACGGTCGGACCAGCAGCGCGACCAGACCAATAGCCCTCGCCAAGGGCCGAGATGCCTACCTGGAATCGCTCCACGCGATCGGAGTCGCCGCCAGCGAGATCGCCTTCGAGGACGAGGCATCGGTGCGGATTAGAATCGCTGTTCCAGAAACATATACGAGTAAAACCATAGTCTTAAATTACAGCTTTAGTGTATTACTTGAACTATCTGGAAAGCAGGCGCGCCTGGCCTTCCCGGCCGCGGCGGAGTTGTCGCCACCCGCCACCCGGGTCGAGGTCCAGGTGCTCGCCGGCAGCGGGATGACCGAGATCGCCATCGATGGTGCCTCCCATTCAGCGCGCGGCTCGGCATCACCGAGCGCAGTCGAAACCGTGTCCACGCGCAGTCCGTGGGTGGTGGTGATGGGGCCGATACGTGGCATCGGATCGGTCGGCGACCAGCCGCGACTGGTGGCCATGACCTCGACCGCCAGCCCGCGCGGCAGACCGTCGCTCTGGGCCTATGCCCTGGCCGCGGGCCCTGGCCCCCAGCCGTCTGTGTTGCCCGAGCGGGTACTGTTTCTCGTGGATCGGTCACGCAGCGTGGGACCGGGCGGCCTCGAAGCCGAACGCGATCTCGCGCGGCGGGTTCTCGAAGCGATGCCCCCGTCGACGCGATTCGACGCCCTGTTCTTCGATCGCGCCCAAAAGCGCCTGTTCCCGCTGGCGCGAACCGCGACCCGCGAGGCCATCGCGGCGCTTGAGGACGAGATGGTGCCGGCCCGGATGAGCAACGGAACCGACCTCACCGGAGCGCTGCATGCGGCGGGAGATTTGCTCAGGCGCGATGCCGCCGATTTCGCGCCGCGCTGCCTGCTGGTCCTGTTGACCGACGGCGCCGTTGGCGCAGTGCCCGCGCGGTTCGCTACCTTACCGGCGTTGCTGGGAGGGCCACCGGGCGTCGCCCTGCAGGTCGCCTCGTTGTCGGTGCGTCCCAACGACGACGTGCCGGTGTCGCCACCGGAACGGCGCATCTTGCGGATGCTCGCAGCGACGGCGCCTCTGGGGGGCGCCGAACGAACGCTTCGGGTGGCCGAGGTCGCCGACGCAGTCCCCGCCCTCATGGAGACCTTGCGTGGCGGGGGTGATGTCTTCGGGATCTCCTTTGGAGACGGCAGTGCCGGCGACGTGGTCAAGGCCACCGACGTTTTGGAGTCGGGGGGAAGCATCGCCGGAGCCATCGCCTGGCCAGGGCCCACCCCGGTCGGCAAGGCGATCTCGCGCACGCTGTCGTACCACGGACAGTCCAGCCCCCTGCCTCTGCGTCCCGTGGCGGTCGATGCGGGCTGGATCGAGCCCCTGGTGACCGCGCGTCCCCCGGATGCCCGAATTCTGATAGGACCCGGGATCAGTGCCCTGGTGGAACCGGTCGTGCGGCCGGCGGCCACGCCCACTCGTGCCGCGGAGATCGAGGCGAACCCTCCGGGGTTCATGGAACGCAGCGTGGTGCGGGATGCCCTGTCGCTGGCGTTCACGCCGCGCGCGCGCGCCTGTTACCTGAATCGAACGGCGCGCACCGCGGCCGAGCGCGATCTCGCCGGCCGGGTGCGCCTGGCGCTGGATCTGGTTCGCGGGGAAGTGGTTGGGGTGCGCATCGTGGCTTCCACCCTGGCCCACGTGGCGATCGAGACCTGCCTGCGCGAGGCCGCCTATGCCCTGGAGGTCCCGCGCGCGTATCGAAATGACGAGGCGGTCACGGCGGTCTTGAACCTGGTTTTTCGTCCCCGCACCCCGGAGCGCGGCGCCACGGGTCCCCAGAATCCGGGACTCGATCGCGAGATTGACACGCTCGTGGATGCGGCGCTCAAGGACGGCAGGGCGGCCGAGGACGTCGCGGAAAAGCCACCCGCCGCGGCTGCCACCCAGCCCGCCGTCCCCGCAGCCACGGACGTTCGTCCCGCGGTGCCCGGGCCCGACGCCGCGGCGCCCTCACATTGACGGTTGAGAGCCGCACCGGGCGCACTCGACGTGCGCGTGAATTCGTGCGCCTCTCACTGCCGATCCTCTCGCGCCGGCGTTAAGGTAGGCGTGGCCATGAACATTCGTGCACCGCGACTCCTGTTGGCATGCGCGTTCGCGTTCGCATTGACGATAGGCGGCGCGGCCTGCGCCAAGAATCCCGACTATGGCCACTATGGCGTCCTGACGGGCGGCAGCGGGGGCCGCG
>PMNO01000616.1:0-5743 GCA_003161835.1 Myxococcales bacterium
CTGCGGCTCGCGCGCCGCGAGCCGTGGCGAGGGAGTGGCGGTCACGGCCCCGCGCAGGGTCCAGCTACCCGGGTGCCCCACCGGCGCCAACAGCGCAACCAGACCCACCAAGGCGGCGACGGAAGCTACCCGCGCGGGCCGCGCGCCAAAGCGCCGGGCGCGCGGAATCGCGGCGCTTGCGGCCTCGGCCGCCTGCATCCCCGTCCAGGGGAGAACACCGCCACGCGCGCCCTGCCCTTCCGAATATTGGGAGATGTCCCCGGTCTGCGCCGAGGCCCCGCTACGCTCGACGATGGACTCCGGGGCGGATTCCCGAAGAGCGTCGGCGAAGGCGGTCACGGATTCAAAGCGCTCGCCACTTGATTTTGAGAGGCCCCGCCGAACCACGCCATCGACCTCGAGATTTCCGGCGATACCGATGGGTTCTTCGTACAGGACGCGAGACAGAATCTTCCCCACCGATTCGCCGCCAAACGGCGTGGTGCCCGTCAGCATTTCGAAGGTTATTGCTGCCAGCGCGAACTGATCGGTCGCGGCATCCACGTCGCCCAGAACGCCCTTGCACTGTTCGGGCGACATGTACTGCGGGGTGCCGATCAGCGCGCTGACCGGCCCGTCGGGGCCGTGGGCGATGTCCCTGGCCTTCGAGATACCGAAGTCCAGAATCTTGACCAATTCAGCCGACCGACCCTCGACGGGAATCAGGAAGACGTTGTCGGGCTTGAGATCGCGGTGGACGATCCCAAGCCTGTGGGCGGCCACCAATCCCGCCGCGAGCTGTTCCACGATCCCGACCACCGCCTCCACGGACAGGCAGCCCTCGCGCGCTAGCCGGCTGGCCAAGCTCTCACCCTGCAGGTACTCCATGACCAAATATTCGGTCCCGTCGTCGGTCTTGTTGAAATCCATGACCTGGACGATGTTGGGATGCTGCAACAGCGAAGTGACCCTCGCCTCGCGCTCGAAGCGCGCCAGCGCGTCCGGATCGTGCGACAGACTCTGAAGCAGCATCTTGATCGCGTACCGGCCCGCGAGCCGCTCGTGGGTGGCTTCATAGACCATGCCCATGCCACCTTCGCCGATCATGCGAACCACGCGATACGTGCCATTGAGAATTTGACCTTCAACGAACAAGCGACCCGTGACTCCCTTTCTCGCTAGCGCTCATGCCGACCGACTCAATGCCCGGATACGGACTTCAAGTAACGTGCCAGATGGAACCCTCTGGCCTCCGCGCCCCGGAAGAGGCCTGTTACCAAAAGGGAACGGTAGCGACGCGCGGACATGCCCGGCGGTTGATTTTCGTAACACCGCCGCGCCACACGGGAGCGAAGTTCCTGGATCGAACCACCAGCAGCGACCGCTTTCCCAGCGAATCCGCTCCGTGGCACGGACCTTGAAGTCCCCGACGCCCGTGCACGCCGGCAAGGCAGCCAGCGCGTGGTTCGTTCACCAAATCATTCAATGAGGTCACACATGTCAAATTCGCCAAATCCCTCCGCGCCCAGGTCCGCCCGCATGCCGACCCTGCGCATCGTGGATCTGCTAACGACCACCGTTCAGTCCGTGCGCATCGACCTCCTGGGAAAAAGAGGAGCGCCCGTCACACGCCTCGGAAGCGTTCTGCTGTATTTCCCCCTGCTGTTGGTCGGCTACGTGCTGTTGTTGGCATCCCTCATCCGCGTGGTCGCGGTGGCTTGGGGATGGACCGTGACGTGTCTGGTCTTTGGATTGGCTCACGTGTTGATCAGCGCGGTGGGGATGCTGCACCGCTCGACCGCGGGCGCCGCCATAGCCCACGACGTCGTCGAGCCGACGCTGGGTTCGAACGGCGGTCAAACGAAGAATGGTCGTTCAGAAACGGTTTCCACCGTGCCCCGCCCGCCGTCGGTGCCGGGAATACCACTCCAGGGACTCGCCGCCCGGCCCGGCGGTTACCCCGGAAGCAACATGCAGGCACGCCAGCGATAGAAGGAGAATGGTAGAAACCTGATCAGATGGAGCCGCGCAGCCTCAAGAGCCCACGCATCGACATCCTCCTGGTCGAGGACAGTCCGGGCGATGTTCGCCTCACTCGAGAGGCGCTCCAGGAGGGCAAGGTCCTGAACGAACTGAACGTCGTGAGCGACGGTGTCGAGGCGCTCGACTACCTCTTTCAGCGCGGCTCCCACCGGGAGGCGACCCGGCCGGATCTCATCTTGCTCGACCTGAACCTACCGAAAAAGGACGGTCGCGAAGTGCTGGCGGAAATCAAGGCGGACCAGCATCTCAAGCGCATCCCCGTGGTGGTCTTGACGACTTCGTTGGCCGAGGAGGATGTCGTNNAGGAGTTACAACCTCCATGCCAATTGCTATATCGCCAAACCCGTCGACTTCGATCGGTTCATCCAGGTCGTGAAATCCATCGATGCATTTTGGTTGTCCATCGTGAGACTGCCTCCAGAGTAGGGAATTGGTTGCCGACGCCACATTGCAAGTTCTTCTGGTGGAGGACAGCGCCGCCGACGCGCGCTGGTTCCGGGAGGAGCTGCGCGACGCAGGGGTGGCTTCGTTCACGCTCCACCACGTGGGTACCTTGGCCGCCGCGATCGAGCGCGTGGCGGCCGGAGACATCGACGCGATCTTGCTCGATCTGTCCCTGCCCGACGCGCAAGGCATCGACACGGTGGCCCGGATGCGCGCGGCCGCTCCCGCCGTGCCGGTGGTGGTGTTGACAGGCTTTGATGATCAACAATCGGCGCTGCGGGCGGTGAAGGAGGGCGCGCAAGATTACCTCATCAAGGATCAGGTCAACGGCGCGCTCTTGGCCCGTGCCGTGCGTTACGCCGTCGAGCGCAAGCGCGCTGATGAATCGCAACGCCGCGAGGCGGTGGCCAAGCAGGCCGCGCAGCTGCGGGAGCAGTTCGTCGCCGTGCTCGGTCACGACCTGCGCAACCCCCTCTCCAGCATCGCCATGAGCGCGGGCTTGCTCTTGAAGAACGCGGACATGAACGAGCGTCAGCTCAAGGCCGTGGCGCGGATCGCGAGAAGCGCGGACCGNNGTCGTGGAAGAGCTGGAGACCGTGCACCACGATCGGGCGCTCGTCCTGGTTGCGGAGAGCAAGGTGAGTGGCAGCTGGGACCTGGATCGCATCGCTCGGCTGGCCTCGAACCTGATCAGCAACGGCATACAGTACAGCCCGGCGGACACACCCGTACGCATTGTCCTGACCGAAAGGGGCACCGACGCCGTGCTCGAGGTGAACAATCGGGGAGCACCGATACCCGCCCAGCTGCTCGATGTCTTGTTTGAACCATTCTATCGCGTGCAGGATCGCTCAGGTGTCAGCGCCGGGCAGGGGCTGGGCCTGGGGCTCTACATCGCGCACCAAATCGTGCTGGCCCATCACGGCCGCATCGATGTGCGTTCCAACGAAGCGGAGGGCACCACCATCACGGTCACCCTGCCGCGCGCAGTCTGAACGCGGACTCAAGGCACGTCGACGTCGTCCGGATTTCCGATTCCGTATCCCTTCAGTTTTTCCCACAGCGTCTTGCGCGATATGCCCAGCGCCCGCGCCAGCTGCGCTTTCTTGGCATGCCCCGTGTTGGCGGCCCCGGGGGCGCCGTTGCCGCTCGCATCGCGCATGACCCGAGCCAGATACTCACGTTCGAACGCCCGAACCGCGGCTCCGAGCGGCTGGACGGTGGTCAGCCCGCCGACGTCACCCAGCGGCACCGGACTGGCCACGCCCTCGGCTGGGGGCGGAACCAGCGATGCCGGCAGGTGCTGCAGCTCGATTTCGCCGCCTCCGGACAGGACCACGGCGTGTTGAACGGCGTGAGATAGCTCGCGCACATTGCCCGGAAAGGGATGCTGTGCGAACGCGGCCCACGCCTCGGGCGAGACCGCGGGGGGCGTGCGGCCCGGCGGCGTGAATCGGCGCAAGAAATGCTGGACCAGGAGGGACAGATCGCCCGGCCGCTCGCGCAGCGGGGGGACCCCGATCCCGATCACGTTGATGCGATAGTAGAGATCCTCGCGAAACAGATTGCGGCGGATCCGATCCGGAAGATCGCGGTGGGTTGCGGAGATCAGACGCACGTCCACTTTGACGGGGGTATTGCTTCCCAGGGGTTCGAAGGCTCCCTCCTGGACCACCCGCAACAGCTTGGTCTGGGCCGCGGGAGGCAATTCGGCGATCTCGTCCAGGAACAAAGTGCCCCCGTCGGCCGCCTTGAAGCGTCCGTCGCGCTTTCTCTCCGCGCCCGTGAACGCGCCCCTCTCGTGCCCGAAGAGCTCCGCCTCGATGAGGGTCTCGGTCAGGGCCCCGCAATTGACCGCGATGAACGGGCGATCGCGCCGCGCACCGCTGTCATGCAGCATGCGCGCGACCAGCTCCTTGCCGGTGCCACTTTCACCCGTGATCAGAGTGGCCGCGTCCGATTTGGCGACCGTCTCGATCAAGCTGAGCAGGCGTCGCATGGGCGCCGACTGACCCACCAGCAAGGATCCCGGACTCTGATTGGAGAGGGCGGCCCGCGCCTGTTCGAGCTCGGCCCGCACGGCTCGATGAGACGCGATGCGCTCCAGCCGGCGCACGAGATCGTCGGCCTGAAAAGGCTTCGCGAGGTAGTCGTGGGCACCCTCCCGCATGGACTCGACGACCTGGGCGATCTCGCCGTGATTCGTCATCATGATGACTTCGGTCTGCGGACTCTGCTGGCGCAACCGACGCAAGAGGGCCAGCCCGTCCATACCGGGCATGTGGATGTCGGTCACGACCACGTCGAAGCCGGTCGCCGCCGCGAGCTTGGCCGCGATCGCTCCATCGGCCGCCGTGGTCACGCGGAAGCCTGCGTCATTCAAGGCGTCATCGAGCCCCTCCCGCATCTCCGTGTCATCCTCCGCGACCAGGACGGACAGACCCGCGTGAAACTCCCCCTTTTTTTCAGTTCTTTCCAGCACGACAGTTCCCTATAGCACGAGTCCCGCGCGTCACGACGGCACCCGGGGAAGTCCTTCGCCCTCGGAGGCGTCAGGCAGAACGAAGAAGAACGTGGTCCCGGTGCCCGGCCGTGATTCCAGCCAGATTCGGCCTCCGTGCCGTTCGACGATCTTCTTGCAAAGAGCCAGTCCGATGCCGGTTCCCGGATACTTATCTGCCCCGTGGAGGCGCTGGAAAATGATGAAGATGCGATCGAAATACTGGGGCTCGATGCCCACACCGTTGTCCCGAACCTCGAATTGCCAGCCCTCGCCCGCCCGCCGCGCGCCGATGTGCACCGTGGCGGGGTCGGGGCCGTGAAACTTCACCGCGTTGCCGATCAGATTCTGAAACAACTGCGTCAGCTGGCCCTCGTCGCCCGACACCGCGGGCAAAGCGTCGTGCGTGACGGTGGCGTTCGCGTCGGCGATGGCCTGCCGCAGGTTGCCGAGGGCCGCCGCAAGGACTCTCTCCAAGGGCACGCGATCGAACGGGCGGCCCCGGGTTCCGACCCGGGAATACGCGAGCAAGTCGGTGATCAAGCGCTGCATGCGCGTGACCCCGTCGACCGCGAAGGCGATGAANNCGAGCTCGATCTCCGCGCGTCGCCGGGCGATTCCCTGCGCGATCGAATCGCTCACCCCTTCGATCGCTAGCAAGGTGTCCTCCGGCAATGGCGCGGTCGCAAAACCCGCCAGCACGCCCACCAGGGCGTCACCCGCGAGCAAGGGCACTCCCACGAAGGCCACCATGCCTTCGCGGCGTGCCCAGTCGCG
>PMNO01000616.1:5778-6024 GCA_003161835.1 Myxococcales bacterium
GGGATATCGCGGGATCCCGCCAGCGCGGCCGCGATCTCGGCGCGCAGGGCCGCGTACGACGTCGCGAGCGCGCGCCGGGCCTCCTCGCGCTTGCGGGCGGTGATGTCCCGGGCATAAAGGGCGATACCTCCGTCGCGCAGCGGGTACGCGCTCAGCTCGGTCCATTCTTCCCGCGCCTCGATCCACCTCTCGACCGTCACGTTGTGGCGCTCGTTCATGACCCGCAGGAGCTCGTGTTGGGTGGAT
>PMNO01000680.1 GCA_003161835.1 Myxococcales bacterium
GGCCGCTTCGAGCTGGCCGAGGGCGGAACGTTGTTCCTGGACGAAATTGGTGACATTCCCCTGGATATTCAGGTCAAGCTTCTGCGCGTCTTGCAAGAACGTGAATTCGAGCGCGTCGGGGGCACGGAGACGGTCAAAGTGGACGTCCGGGTCGTGTCGGCCACCCACCGCGATCTGGAACGACAGATCGCCGCCGGGACTTTTCGCGAAGACCTGTACTACCGCCTGAACGTCTTTCCGATTCTCTTGCCCCCGTTGCGCGATCGCGCCACCGACATCGCGCTGCTGGCAGACCATTTTGTCGGGAAGTACGCGCGTTCGTTTGGCAAGCCCATCCGCGGTCTGGATGCGGGGGCACGCGTGGCGCTCGGGGGCTATGGGTGGCCGGGCAACGTCCGCGAGCTGGAAAATGTCATCGAACGCGCGTTGATCCTCGCACGGGGACCGGACGTGACCGCCGCCGATCTGGAATTTACCCGACGGTCGCCCGCGACGTCCCCGATGGGAACGGGGGGCTTCACCCCGAACGCCGGCACTACGTTCCCCCCTTCCGGGGCCNNCGCGACGGGGCGCGCCCCCTGCACGAACGCCTGTCGGAGCAGGAGCGCGGCGAAATCGTGGCCGCCATCGATCAATCCCAGGGAAACATCGCGCATGCGGCGCGGCGCCTGGGGATCAACCGATCCACACTCTACTATCGTCTGCGGAAGCACGGGCTCGAGCATCTCTTGCCCATGAAAGAGAGCCGGTCCGACGCCGATCTGGCGGCGGCCGACGCATCGCCCCCGGCCCCGCCGGCTCCCGAAACAATTCCCGATGTCTGAAAGTGACAGCCCATGAAACTCCTCTTCATCATGGATCCCCTGGCCCGCATTCAAATCGCGGGCGACTCCACCTTCGCGCTGATGTTGGCCGCCCAGGAGCGGCGTCATGAAATCTGGTTTTGCGAACCGCGACACCTGGGGCTGGAACACGACGATGCCATGGCGCGCGCGTGGCCAGTCACGGTGCGGCGTATCGTCGGCGATCACTATTTGCTCGGCCAGCAATCCAGCGTTCCGTTGAGTTCCTGTCACGCGGTCTTCATGCGCAAGGACCCGCCGATCGACCTCGACTACTACTTCGCGACCTTGCTCCTGGAACGGGCCCGCGGCCGCACATTGATCATCAATGACCCGCGCGGTCTGCGCGAATGCAATGAAAAATTGGCCATTCTTGACTACCCGCACCTGTGCCCGCCGACCATCGTCACCCGTGAAACCGTCCGGCTGCGTAGCTTCTTGGTGGAGCAAGGTGGTGAAATGGTGGTCAAGCCGCTGGATGCCTCGGGTGGATTCGGCGTCTTTCACGTCCGGCAAGGCGACACCAACACGGGCGCCATCCTGGAACAGGCGACCAATCTCGGCCGGCGGTGGACGATGGCGCAAAGGTATCTGCCCGAGGTCCGCAGCGGCGATAAACGCATCCTGCTCGTCGACGGTGAGCCACTGTGCGCCGTGCTGCGTGTTCCCGCCCCCGACGATGCCCGTGGGAACCTTCACGTGGGCGCGCGCGCCATGCCGACCAAGATCGAGGGGCGTGACCTGGACATCGTCGCGGCCGTCGGTCCGAACCTGCGCGCGGCGGGGCATTTCTTCGTCGGGCTGGACGTCATCGGCGGCCATCTCACCGAGATCAACGTCACCAGCCCCACGGGCATCATGGAAGCCAACGCGCTATACGGCGAGCAATACGAGGCCCGCGTGATCCTGGCCCTGGAACGCAAGATAGGGTGACACGACCGATCCTCGTCGACCCAGCCGCGGCCCGCCCCCAAAAAAGACGGGCCGAAGAAGGGCTACGGGAAGAAGAGCTACGGAATGATCGGAATGTTCACGCAGGTCGAAAGATCGAACAGCATGAACTCCAGCGCCTTTTCCTGCGGCGAAAGGTCGGTGGTCATGCAACCGCTCGGAAATGGCAGGGTGGGCGATGATTTGTCATCGGTCGCCATGCCGGACCCGGCCGACACGTGCAGATCGCTGAACACGACCTTGCCGCATTGGTTCTGGGAATCGACGGGGGCGTTGAAGCTGAAGTACTGAACCGAAGTGGGCATGGGGCTGAAGATCCAGCGCTGCGCCACCGTCACGGATTCAACGGTCAACTTCGCGCCCTGAATGATCAACTGCCCGGGCGTCGTCGACGCTCCGACATTGGTCAACCAGGTCGCCATGTCCATACCTTTTTGGAAGCCCGTATCGATGGTCGCCGTGAACGGGCTGGCCGGATCGCCCCGATGATTGAAGCGGGCGACGTTCGGCCACGGTGCGGGACCATGCTCGATCCAGTAATTGTGCCAGTGCGAGGCGAAAACCCGGCCGCCCAGATTGGCGTAGGTCTGCAAGGCCGCCCGCGCGTTGACGCTCTTGTTGGTAGGGTTCTGCAAGCCCTCGCAAGAGTGGAGGATGATGTCGTACTTGTTCAGGTTGTCCCCCACCTCCCACCAGGTTTCGGCGTCCGTGAACGTCGCCCCGGCGTTCAGAGTGGCGGCATAGGCATTCGTGCCGGGGCTGGTGCCCGACACCGGCGCCCCGTTGTGATTCCCGCCGGCAAACAAATTGATTCGTCCGGTGCCCGCCTCCGGGGTGAACTCGGCATCCTCGAGGCCGATCTTGCGCAGCAGGCACTCCAGGGCATCGAGGCCTCCGGTCGTGAGCGCGATCTTGGGAATGTGGCCTTCGCTCTTGTTGCGGGGAAGGCGGGTCATTGCCGGGTCAATGGCGGTGTTGGCGCACGCGGCAACATTGGGAATCGAAATCCCTTCGCGGCGCCACTTGCCGACCTGGATGACGAGGGGAATGTTGCTGCCCACGGGCACGTTCTTCANNGAGGTTTCACAATCGCAGGTGGCGCCTTCGCTCAGCGGCTTCAGGGGCTCGTTCGGAACGTAGATCGTGACATTGTACAAAGGCACCTTGCCGGCCGGATCGAAGATCCTTCCAGTGGCCGTGGTCTGGCCCGCCCCGTCGCAAGCCGGCACGGTACAAGGACCGGACGCGCAGATCGGCTGATTCTGCTGGCATCGAAGCCCGGTGCAGGGGCCGCGATCCGCGTCCACACCGCCGCCGAACACGCCTCGCTCGGGAAGGGCACCGTCAAAGGTGGGTACCCCGGCATCGGTAAAAAGCTGGCCCTTGGTCGCGCTCTGTTTGGTGAACGAGCATGCGAGACCACCGACGACCGCCAAGGACGCCAAGGACACCAAGAAGACTGCGGTCCTGTTGGTACTATTCATGGGATCTCCTTGGTGCTCTTGGTTCGGCTTCCCGGTCGACCGGGTCGCTCCACGCGCCCGTACCGTCCGTAGCCGAAATCTGTATGGGTGCCAGATGACCCGCCCGAGTTTCGTTCCTCAATAAAGTACCCGGCAGGCCTCTGCTTCCGCTCAGATTTCGAACATTACGCCGAAGGAAGCGTGAAGGGAATTGGAATTCGCGGCCCCTTCCTCGTACGAAGCTCGATGGATCCCGGGAACGAGCCACCCGCGGACCACCCCGGCCTCCACGAAAAGCTGGACCAGGGGAGAGAGCGTATAACGCACCCCAGCATCGGCCCCCAGGGTCAGGCTCGGGGTGAAGGTCTCGCGGCTCTGCAGGGCCGTTGTCGGAGTCGTCTCCGTGAGCGCGACCCGGGTCCCGAGCGACGTTCCCACGAATGGCCTCAACCGTCCCGGGCCGACATTGAACAAGTACTGCAGGCTCGCGGCGCCGCCAAAAGTCCAGACCCGAACGTCGTTGCCGCCCGTTCGGAACTGCCCTCCCAACACCGGCCAAAGGGCCCTCACGCAGAGGGCCAGACGCCATTCGAGCGGCAAATACCACAGGAACTGCAAGTCCCCCGTAGGTCCACCGGGCGCGGCGTCGAGCTCCAGCGTCGACCCCACCCCGACCTCCCAGGCGCGCTCCCCAGGATCAGGATCGCGCGGTTTCTCCGCCGAAGTTTCGGCGACCCCATCCGCGCGCCCGGACGGCGTCGCGGCGCGGTTCGTGCCCGTGGCGGTGGACAGAGGCGGCCCCTTGCCTGTCGGCGGCGCTGAAGCCACCGCCTGCGCCGGTACCGGGACGCCGGGCGGGCCGCCAGGTGCGGAGGCGAGGGCACTCGGGGCGATCGGGAAAGACGCAGGACTGTGGAACGGCGCAGGTGGGGGAGCGGGCGGTGGTCGCGGCCCTACCGATGGTGATGGTAGCGCCGATGGTAGGGGAGGCGTGTCGGGCGATCGCGTTGGGGGCGCCTGGGTCGGGGCCGGTACGCCAACGCTCGGGGGGGCGGCTGCCGGAAGTGGGACAAGGTCGAGCGGCGCCGGAGGATCATTCTCGGAGAGCACGCGCAGGTACTCGACGACGCTCAGGCAAGCACGTCGTCGAGCCATGCGGTCGCCCGGCTCGACGGGCTCCTCCAATTGCGCGTCGATCGCATCGGCCGAGGCCCAGCGCGTGAACACCGTCATCAGCCGTTCGTCCGCGCGCACCACCACCCCATGTATCCGCTCGGTCCCGGGAAGGCGCCGCACGTCGGCGCGCCAGTCGCTGGCCTTGGATTCCACGATGACCACCGCGAATCCCGACGCTCCCATTTCGCGGCGAAGATCTTCAGCCAGCCGCGAGCCCCGGGGGGCCAGCAAGTCCACCGTCGACGGGCTCGCAAAAACAGCCCCACCGCCCGACCAAGAGGCGGCCGCCATCCCGAACGCCATCACGGTCACCCAACTTGACCGTGGTCCGATGCTCACGGTGGCCCGTCGACCGGCTGATCGAGAACTTCGTGCGCCAAGGTGGCGTGAGGACCGTGCGGCGCCCGGGCCAGATACTGCCGCGCAGCCCTGCCCGCCGCCGCGTGGTCATCCACCCGGATCGCGCACTCCAACAATCGACCCGCCGCTTGATCCGCCAACGGTGCATGGGGCCAATCGGCGACGTAGCGACGAAACCAGTGCGTGGCCTCATCCGGGTGCCGGGACTCGAACGCCAAGCGACCCAGACTAAAGACCGCGTCCGCGGCCAGGTGGTCGCCGGGGAACCGGGTCACAAGCATCTCGAAGGCCTGTTTGGCTCTGACTTGTGCCCCCGCGTAGCGGGCCACATCTCCGAGCGTGAGGAGCCGGCGCGCGTCCAAGTGATGACAAAGAGCACTCCACCCCAGACGCTCGGCGGCCGCCAGGGCCTGTGGATAGGCCCCGCGGTCAGCCAGGGTCAGCCACTGGTCGTCGGACGACCGCCCCGACGGGAATCGCCCCGCCGCAGATCGCCCGATGGATGCGCTGGCCGCCCGGGTGCCGCCCTGGAAATTCACCGGCGCCGCCAACGCCGCGCTCTCGGAAACACCCGACGCCGCCCGCGGGGCAACCGCCCCGCCCGAAGTCAGCGGCTCGATCAGCACGGTCCCCGACGCTACCTTCAGCCGATTTCCGGCCCGCAACGGCAGACCGGCACCCAGCGCGGCTCCGTCAACAACCACAGCGCCTTCGTAAAGATCGACCTCGAAGGCCGCCGCCGCCCACGCCATCGCGAAGCGCGTGCCAGTCACACGCACCCGATACGGGCCTGCGTGCACCAGCCACAACGCGTTGGGGGTGTGCACGACATGGGCCTCCAGAGCACCGCGTTCGAGCACAATCTCGGCGCCAACATCGGCCAGACGCCGCATGCGCCCGGCGGAACCCGCGCGAAAAATCACCACTGAACCGTCCGCGAACTGAAGGGGCAAATCGCTGCGGGCATCGGCGACAAACGCCTGCTCCGCGGACCTGGGCGGCCCGGACAGCGACAACGCTGTTGACCCCACCACTGGACGACGCGACACGCTGTGTCCCACGACCACCGCCACGGCGACGGCCACCGTCAACGCCCCCAGCGCGACCGACAACGCGGGAGCACGCCGGCGAACACGTGTCCGCGGCATTCGAGCCAAGCGCGCCGCGACCGCGAGCCCCATCTCCCGGAGCCGCCGGGGGTTCGGACCGCCCGCATCCTGCGCTTGCGCCAAGCGCCGCCACAAATCAGGACGAAAGGAAGGGGGCAAGCTCATCGTGTCTCCAGCCAAGGCACGAGGGCCTCGAACTGACGCGCCATCTTGAAGAATCGACGTTCGGCCCGGACCAGCCGCCGGCGAACGGTCGCCAGCGACATCCCGCAGGCGGCGGCGGTCGCTTCCAGGTCCAGACCCTCCAGGCTCCGCAAAACGAACGGAATGCGCTCGTCGACTGGCATCCGGTCGAGGATTCTGTAGACGCACGCGGCGGCCTCGTGCAGATCGTTCCCGGCCCAGGCGACCTCCGGCTCTGGAACCGTATCGAGGAAGGTCAGCCAACGCCGACGATGACGGCGACGAATGGCCTTGCGGGCGGTGAAGATCGCGATCTGGGTCAGCCAGGCCTTGAGCGCGCGCGGCTCGGTCAGGCCGTCGATGGCCTCCCACGCATTGACGAAGACATCCTGAATCACGTCCGCCAGCTCGCTGTCATTGCCCCCCAGAACCCGGATGAGCACCCGACGCACGTGGCCGCCGTGACGCTCGACGAGCGCGGACACCGCGGAACGCTCCCTCGCCCACAGCCCGGTCACCAGACGCACATCGTCGGTGGCGGTCATCCCCGCGTCGTCCCGCTCCTCGTCAGGGGGGACTATGCGCAACACGTGGCTCACGCCTAAATGGTGCCCCACCGCGGCCCCAATTTGCTCAGAAAAGTTGCCGGTGGCACGCGAATGACGTGGTGTCCGGCGGTTGCACCCGGCTATGGTGTCGCCGGGCAGGTGGGGCGTGATCCAGCCGATCTACTTCTTCTATTTCATGTCGGTGGGGGTGAGCATGCCCTTCTTCTCGCCCTACCTGCGTGGCCTGGGACTGTCGGGCCGTCAAATCGCCGCGATTCTTTCGATCGTGCCGTGTTTGAACATGGGCCTGCCTCTGTTTTGGGCGTGGACCGCCGACCGCACCCGCCGGCACGCGCGCGTCCTGAGCGTGTGCTGTCTGGGCGCGTTCTGCGGCTATGTGCCGCTGGTGCTGGCACGCACATTCTGGGCGGTGCTGGTGAGCTATCTGGCGTTTGGGGTCTTCAGCGTCGGCATCGGTTCTCTCATCGACTCGGCGGCCGTCGCGCGCGTGCGGCAGGGGGAAGACTACGGCCGGCTGCGGGTCTGGGGATCGATCGGCTACATCGTTTCGGCGATAAGCGTCGGGGCGGTGCTGACCTGGCGCGGGGCACGCGCGGCCGACATCTTGGTTCCGATCATGGTGGCGGCGGCCCTGATCGCGACGTTCATCGCGACGCTGCAAAATCGGGGCGCCGGCGAGGCACCGGCGCGTCCCCATTGGCATGACGTCCGTACTTTGCTGGGAAATCGCCGGTTTCGCCTGCTGCTGGTATTGGCGCCCCTGCATTGGATCGGGTGCGCGCCGTACAACATCTTCTTCGGCATCTTCGTTCGGGATCGACACCTGACGCCCGTGATCTTGGGTCTGGCCCTCGGAACGGGCGTGGTGGCCGAGATGTTGGTGCTGCTGTGGTTCGCGCGCCTGCGACGCCTGTGCAAGATCGAGACGCTCTTTGCCATCGCGTTCGCGGGCACCGCCGTCCGCTGGACGTTGATGCCCTTCGTATCGTCCACCGCCGCCGTGGTGACGCTGCAGCTTTTCCATGCTTTCACATTTGGCCTGTTCTGGGGTGCCGGTATTGCTTTGGTGGGCGAGTGCGTTCCGCCGTCCTTGCGTGCGACGGGACAGTCGCTGTTCGTGACGTCGATGCTCGGTATCGGCAACGTCGTCGGCTATCTCACGACGGGCTGGATCTACGATTGGGGTGGGAGCGTGGATCCGGCATTCTTCGCGGCGGCCGCGCTGGAAATGGTCCCGTTGGCCCTGGCGCTCGCGGCCCGTTCGCGGCGGCTGGCGGAGGCGGAGGCATAGGGGTAGGCGTAGGAACCCGACTGGCGGGGGGCGGCGGCGCGATTCCGCCCACTCGCCCGCATCGATCCCGTGCGTTCGCTCAACTCGTCGTCGTCGGCGGGGCCACCCGCCCGGACGG
>PMNO01000638.1:0-1377 GCA_003161835.1 Myxococcales bacterium
GACGCCGGTCTGGGCCACCAGGGACTCGACCTTTCGGGCGATGAACCCGGCCGAATCCTGGATATCACCCAGGTGAACGGAGCCGAGGCGGTAGGTCATCACGATGTGCCCCAAGCCGGCGAGCCGTTTCTCCAGCAGGTGTACCGATCCCCGCGTGGCGAGGTAGCCGTGCAGGAGAAGTACGGGAGTGGTCACGGCGTCGGCGCGCACGTGGCCCCCGGACGAGCTGGGTCCCGTGGCGCGCGCAACGCCCAGAGCGGAGGGTTCCGCCGAGTTGCCCCTCAGCAGCTGGCGCATGTACAGGGCAGCCTTGCCCGAGTCGACGACACTGTCGCCGACGGCGCGACCGAGCTGCCGGGCGCGGGTGAAAATCCCGTCGATAACCCTCATCGGTGCTCGTTCAAGTTACCACGCTCGATTCCGGGATGCTCGCGGGCTCGGCCCGGGCGTCGCGGTTAGTGCTTGCCGTGCGTCTTGCTGGACGGCTTTGCCGCGTGGTGTGGCTTGCTGGCCGCCGCCGAGGCCCGATGAGGCGCGGGCCGCGAATTTGGCGGCTTGGCGGCCGNNTGTTCGGGAGGCTCCCGTGCGCCGTGTCGTCGGAGGGGACCGCGTCAGCCCCAATCACGGCAGCCCGCCGCGGTCCTCGTCCCGTGAACTCCGTCGTCAATGCCGCCGCCACCTGTGAGCGGGTCAACCGGTACGCGAGCGCCGCACCGCCCACCAGGGACAACAAGATCATGGTCGCGGAGAGCCAACCCGGTGGGCCGTTTTTTTCGGGCAGGAGCACCGCCGCCGCGTTGCTGAAATCCAGCGTCGGGGGTCGCGCCAGCGGGATCGGCGCATCGGGCGGTTCCAACGTGAGCGAGGGGTAGGAGGCCGGAGGCGATCGAAAGGATCCCGCAGCGCCAGGTGTCGGGCCGCGCCCCAACGCGGGGGGAGGCGGCGTCAAAACATCCTCGATGGCGAAGGCGCTGGGCGGCGCATTCAGAATCGCGGACGCCGTTTGGGGGCCGGGGGTGGGGTCCTCGATCTCGTGCTCGTGCGCGCCAGGACCGCGGGACTCCGGCTTGCCACGGGGAGAGCGGGGGGGAGCCGGCGGCGCGGACGGCCGGTTAACAGGTGCGAACGGCGGTGGCGCCGGTCCGCGCACGGTCGCGCGCGGCAATGACCGGCGGGGGGGGNNGGGGACGGGACATTGCGCGCGGGATCACTCGCCAGCACGGGACTCGGCGTCGCCAGCGCGAAAGGGCCCGAATCGCGGGTCCAGACCGGCGGCGGCGTGCCGAGGGGCCGGGCGCGGGATTCATTCTTCTGCGCGGGGTGAGGCTTCGCACTGGCGGGTAGCCGCAAATCGTCATTCCCGGGACGAGTCGCCTC
>PMNO01000638.1:1403-15379 GCA_003161835.1 Myxococcales bacterium
TTGCCACCAGTCACGACTCTAGGACTTAGCACGGACCGCCCGGGTTCGTCCCCCGGGACATCGTTGACGATGCCGATCGACGCCGCCTCGGTTCCCACTAACGCCGGCCCCGCGGCTCCCAGCAACGCCGGGACCGCGGCGGCGCTCGGAGCGGCGTTGGCCGGGACCGCGGCGGGCTCATCGCGCAGCCAGCGATCGGCATCCTCGCCCAGGATATCCTGTAGATGCGATGCCAGTTCAGGGGCGGAGAAGGTCAATCCGGTCTTGTGCGCCACCGTCCTCAGCGCTTCGGCGAGCTCGGCGGCGCTCTGATACCTGTCCTCGATCTGTGTGGCCAGCGCACGGAGCATCACCTCGTCCAGGGCGGGCGGGAGGCCGGGGCGCTTCCGCGAGACGGGCAGGACCTTGATGCCGTAAATGTCGTCCGCCGGCGTGTTCAGATCGCCCACGAACAACCGTTCCCCGCTCAGCGATTCGTAGAGGCAGACGGCCAGCGAGAACAGATCACACCGGTGATCGATCTGCTGGCTGCGCGCCTGTTCGGGAGACATGTATCCGACTTTGCCGCGGACCCGATAAAAGACGGAGGAATACGTTGACGCCTTGGCGATACCAAAATCCGACAGTTTGGCGGCGCCCTGGACCGAGCAGATGATGTTCGAGGGGGAAACATCGCGGTGGATGATATCCAGGGATTTCCCCGTCGCGTCGCGGCGCGCGTGGGCGTAGCCAAGGCCGGCCAGGATCTCCAACGCGATGTGGATGGCCGCGGCCGGGGCGAGCTCGCGCTTGCGTTGCCGCGCCCGACGGATGATGGTCCGGAGATCCGCCCCGCGGACGTATTCCATCACGATGAACAGCGACTGGTCGGATTCAACCAAGTCAAACGTATGGACGATGTTCGCGTGATCCAGCGTCGCGGATATCTTGGCCTCGCGAAAAAATAGATCGCGAAACTCCGGCCGCGACGTGTATTCCGGCAGCAGTTGCTTGAGGACCACCTCCTTGGCGAAGCCGCCGGGCCCCAACTTCTTGCCGATATAGATGGCCCCCATGCCCCCTTCGGTGAGGTACTTTTCGATGCGATATCGGCGGGCGGCTGATTCTGGGGACGGTGCCGGCATCGAAAGACCGGTTAGAATGCCCCCCGGCGGCGCAAGATTCAATGTCGGTGTATCCCCTGCAATCCGTTCTGGACCTGAGGCGGCGCGAAGAGGACGCCGCCGCGGCTCGGTTGGCTGACGCAACGCACGCCCGCCTGGAGGCGGAGCGACTGGACGCCAGGTGGCTGGCGGATCTGGACGCGGCGAGACAGCGCCTGGGACGCGCGCGGTCCGAGGCCGCGGGACTGGGGCCCTTGCCAAGCGGTCAGGGGCGCGATCGCGCCGGACCAGCGGTCGTGGTCTCCGCGTCGATCGCGGGGGCGGCGGGGTTGTTCCTGGAACGTCGGCGCCAGGATCACGAGGAAGCGCGCGCCAGGCTGGCCACGTTCCGCCGAGGCGCGTTGGCGCGCGCGCGCGCCGCCGAGATCGCGGCACGAGAGGATCACCTGGCGGCGCGCCGCGCGCGCGAGGCTTTCGAGAAGCACGCGGCGAAGCATGAAGCGGCGGGACGCGCGGCCGCCGCGCGGCGCGAAGAGGAAAATCAAGAAGACATCGCGCGTGCGCTCCGACATGCCCGCCCGGTGGAGGCCGATGCGGCGGCGGGTTCGCGCGACCAGTCGCCCTCGGGACGGCGCCGATAGACCCATCGCCGCGCGGCGCATTTTTTGGCCATTGTTCTCGCGAAACCGGGCGGCTGCGCGCTCCTTACCGCCATCGCGCACGAGCCCTTCGGCCCTTGTTCGCGTTCGTGCCCAGGGCGTACCGTAGAAAAACATGAACCCGATGTCGAAGGCCCGTGAACTGGTCTTGGCCGTGCTGACCATCTCGCCTCTGCTGGTGATCGGCTGTGGCAGCGAGGCGCCGTCCAGTCTGGGTGGCGGCGGAGGCAGCAGCGGCCAGTCCGCCACCGGTGGCTCCAACGCGAGCGGCGGTCAGCCGGCAACCGGGGGGGCGAACAGCACGGGTGGGAGCTCCGCGACCGGGGGTGGCGCCGTGGCTTCGGGCGGTGCGATGGGGTCCGCGGGGCTGTCCGGCACCGGAGGCAGTGATAGCGGGAGCGGTGGCGCNNCAGGTTCCGACGCTGGTGCCGGAGGTGCGGCGCCTCCTCGTGACGGCGGACCGCCTCCCACCGGGAAAATCACGGTCTGGATGGCGGGCGATTCCACGATGCAGCCCTGCAGCGGCGCGTGCCCGTGCGGCTGGGGAAGCCAGTTTCAACCTTACTTCGGTCCCAACGCCACGGTGGTCAACAGCGCGGCTGGCGGCAGGAGCATCCAGACGTGGCTCTACGATCCAAACGTGACCACCACGATGGCCAACGGCGAATGCGTGATCAGTCCGAAAACCTACTCCACGCGCTGGCAAGCCATGCTCGACGGGATGAAAGCCGGCGACTACCTGTTGATCGAATTCGGCATCAACGACGGGGACGGGACTTGCAATCGGCATGTCGGCACGGCCCTTTTTCAGACGTACCTCGGTGACATGGCCCAGGCGGCCAAGATGCGGGGCGCGCAAGCCATATTCCTCACGTCGACGAGCTACATGCAATGCACCGGGGCGGCCGTGACCGCTAACCGGGGATTCGGCCCCACGACCAAGGCCGCCGCCGCCGCCAACAATGTTCCCATCATCGATCTCACCCAGCTGTCCGCCGCCCTGTACACGAGCCTCGGTCTGTGCCCGGGCGCGCTCGACTTCACGTCAACCACCAGCGCGGTCGGCAAGTTCTTTTGCAACGACCACACGCACTTCGAATCGGCGGGCGCCTCCCAGATCGCGGGTGTGGTGGCCAAGGCCTTGCGCGACCAGAACATCGGCCTCGCCGACTACCTGAAATAGAGTCAGGCGGACCGCTGGCTGCCGGCCGACCCGCGCTACAGCCTCAGATCTAGAGTCAGCGGGAACAGCTGGTTCGGCGCCGGCCGCTCGACCGACCGCGGACCGGGAGTATGGCCCATCGGCACGAACAGCGTCGCGCGCCGGCTCTCGGCCTCCAAGGCATTTCGGGGACGAATGTCGAAAGACAACCCGCCCGGATGCGATACGTAGTACGTGAATCCGCCGACCGAACGCCCGTTCCATCGATCGAAGACGTCGAACACCAAGGGAGCGTGAACCGGGATATTGGGGTGCAGCGCTTGCGGAGGCTGCCAGGCGCGAAAACGGACGCCCGCCACGAATTCGCCGGGCGTACCCGTCGGATGCAGGGGCACGCGGCGCCCGTTGCACGCGATCTCGTGCCTGCCGTCGGTCATGTTGCGCAGCTTCACCTGGACCCGCTCCAGCGACGAATCGACAAAACGTGCGGTCGCGCCCGCGGCGGGCTGTTCGCCCAGGACGTGCCAGGGCTCGATGGCCTGTCGCAGCTCGACCTCCACCCCGCCCGCGGATATCGCGCCCAACCGCGGAAATCGGAATTCGTCGTGCGACGCGAACCACTTTCGCTCGAAGGGGAAGCCCGCGACGTTCAGATCGCTCAGCACCTCGTCGAAGTCCTCACCGACGAAATGGGGCAACAAGAACCGGTCGTGCAGGGCCGTTTCCCATCGGACCAGCCGGCGTTCGAACGGCGCGCGCCAGAACCAGGCGACCATCGAACGCAACAACAACTGCTGCGTCAGGCTCATCCGCGGATGCGGCGGCATTTCGAACGCGCGCAGCTCCAAGAGCCCCTGGCGCCCGGAGGCAGCGTCGGGGCTGTACAGCTTGTCGATGCAGAATTCAGTCCGGTGGGTGTTGCCTGTCACGTCGACAAGCAGATTGCGGAACAGGCGATCGACGAGCCAAGGGGGGGCCTCCTGGCCCCGGGCAACCTGGCGAAACGCAATTTCCAGTTCGCCGATGCTGTCCATCCGCGCCTCGTCGATCCGCGGGGCCTGGCTGGTCGGCCCGACGAACATCCCCGAGAAGAGGTACGACAGCGATGGATGGTTGTTCCAGTAACCGACCAGGCTGCGCAAGAGATCCGGTCGGCGCAGAATCGGGCTATCGCGCGGCGTGGGCCCGCCCAGCACCATGTGGTTGCCGCCGCCGGTNNTCCTCGTAGACGCCCACCGTGTTGTCGCGCAGCTCGGCCCACGACAGGGCGGGGTGGATATTGACCTCGATGACACCGGGGTCGGGAGTGACCTCGAACTTGCGCAACCGGGGATCGCTCGGGGGGGTGTAGCCCTCCAGACGCACCGGAGTTCCAAGCGCGCGCGCCGTGTCCTCGACGGCCGCGACCAGATCCAGGTAAGCCTCGATTCGCGTTTGGGGCGGAAAGAAGACGTGCAGCTTGCCGTCGCGCGGCTCCACGCATAGGGCGGTGGGCACCGGTCGGCCCCCCGCACCCGCGGCTCCCCTCGCACTGGCGGCCCCCCCCGCCCCGGCCGGTTGCGCGTCTCCCAGGTGCAGACCCGAAATTCCTCCGGTTGGCCGTCCTTCCCGATGTGGTTCGGGCGGGATCCCGAGCTGTCGCGGTGGCAGGGGCTCGCGGAGCGCCAAGGGGTCGAGCTCCACCGACTCGACGCGATCGGCGGGAGCCACCCACGGCAGGCCATCGAGCGGCAGGCGAAAGCCCATGGGCGAATCGCCCGGGTACAGGTACAGATGCTGGCGGCGCAAGAACCAGGGACCACTGCGCCAGGCCTTGGAATCATCGTCGCGAGCCAGAGGCAACGCATATCCCACGATCTTCGCCAGGCCGCGATCGAAGATCCGCGCCAGTCGGAGTCGTTCTTGTTCGTCGGCCAGGTTGGACTTCAAAGGGTCGACGTTGATCGGAAGCTGGCGTTCGCGCCACAGGTAGTACCAGGCGTCTTCGTGGCCTGGCACGGCGAAGGTGGGATCGACGCCCAGGCGCGTGGCCAGCTCCGTCACGAAAGCCGCCGCCGCCTCGGGACCGTATCCGGGCGGCTTGGCCACCGGGGAACCGCTCTTTGGATCCTCCGCGTCCGCCTGCAGCAACGTCGGATCCCGCCACACCGGAACGCCGTCCGGGCGCCAGTAGCAACCGATGGCCCACCGAGGCAGAGATTCGCCGGGGTACCACTTGCCCTGCCCATGATGCAAAACACCGCCCGGCGCGAACCGCCGCAACATGCGTCGGGCCAGGGCGTCGGCGAGGCGCGACTTGTTCTTTCCGACGGCGGCGGTGTTCCATTCGGCCCCGTCGGGATCGTCGATCGACACGAAGGTGGGTTCGCCGCCCATGGACAGGCGAACGTCCCCGGCGCGCAGTTGGGCGTCGACGGCCTCGCCCAGCGCATCGATCTTCGCCCATTCCTCGTCGGAGAACGGCTTGGTGACCCGCGGCTCCTCGCGCAGCCGGGTCACCGACATGGCCACCTCGAAGGTCTCCTTGACCCGGTCCCCTTCCGATGTGGGCGCGAACGCGAACGCGCCGCTGACCGGGGCCGCCGATTCCGGGTCGGGCGTGCAGGCCAGGGGAATGTGGCCTTCGCCGCTGAACAAGCCGCTGGTGGCGTCCATGCCCACCCAGCCGGCGCCGGGCAGGAAGACCTCCGTCCAGGCATGCAAATCAGTGACGTCCTCGGCGACACCGGCCGGGCCCTCGAGGGGCTTCACGTCGGGCTTCAGTTGAATGGAATAGCCGGAAGCGAACCGCGTGGCGAAGCCCAGGTGCCGCAATAGCTGACACAACAGCCACGCGAAGTCGCGGCAGGACCCGTGTCGGCCGGCCAGCGTCTGCTCGGGCGTCATGACCCCCGGCTCCATGCGAATGTCGTAGCGCAACAGATCGTGGACCCGCGCGTTGACGTCGACCAGAACGTCAATCGTGCGGCGTCCGGGTCGCGCGTAGGCCGAGCGCACGTGCTCCACCTGCTGGGCCAGAAGCGGCCCGAGCGGCAACGTCTCCAGGTAAGGTCCCAATTCCTTGCGCAGCGGCGGCGCGTACCGCCAGGGCAGGACTTCGGTGCCTTCTTCCAAGAAGAAGTCGAACGGGTTGATGACCGTCAACTCGGCGACCAGATCGACCTCCACCTCCAGCACCTCGGTCGGTTTCGAAAACACCAGGCGCGCCTGATAGTTCCCGAAAGGGTCCTGCTGCCAGTTGATGAAGTGCTGCGACGGCCGAATTTTCAGCGAATATGAAACAATCGGCGTGCGGCAGTGGGATGCCGGGCGCAAGCGCACGACATGGGGCGACAGCGACACGGCGCGGTCGTAGCGATAACGACTCAGGTGATGAAGTGCGACTCGAATAGTGGCGTAAGGGTAGTCGGTTGCCGGTAAACGTCACGTTTCCATCGCGTATGATCGTCGTAACAGTCGACGAGGGGCGTGGTGCCGCGTGTGCGGTTGGCGTAGATTGCTCGCAAGTGTTGCGGTGCACCCCCAGATGACTGACGAAACCCGAGTCGCCCTCCTGGATGGGTATCGCCCCATCCCCGGCACCTACGACGAGCTGGTCGATGCGGCCGGACGGCCACGCGCGCACGGCAGCGCGGCGGCCGAACTGTTGGCCAGCCTGACTCCCGACGAATTCGCGCGCAGCCAGGCGCTGGCCGAGCTGGCCTTGGTTCAGCAGGGGGTCACGTTCTCTGTGTACTCCGACCAACGCGGCTCCGAAAAAGTCATGCCCGTTTGTCTCGTGCCGCGGGTGATCGGGGCCGACGAATGGCGCCGCACCGAACGGGGCCTGATTCAACGGCTCCGCGCGCTGCAGATGTTCCTGGACGACGTGTATGGCGAGCAGCGCGTGCTGAAGGAACGCATCATGCCGCCCGAGCTGATCCACGAATCGCGGCAGTACATTCCGAAGTTGCGGGGGTTGCGTCCCGCCGGAGGTGTCCGCATCCATATCGCGGGCGTGGATCTGATTCGCGATCCGGAAGGCACGCTGCGGGTGCTCGAGGACAATCTAAGGACGCCGTCGGGGGTCTCCTACGTGCTCGAGAATCGCACGGTCACCAAGCGCGTCTTTCAGCACGCGATGGCCCACGCGGGAGTTCGCCGTGTCGACGAATACCCCACCCAGCTGGCCGAGACGTTGCGNNTGGTCGAGGCCTCGGACCTGTTCGTGAACGGCGACGAGGTGTTCGTGCGCACGACCAAGGGCCCGCGGCGGGTGGACGTCATCTACCGGCGTACCGACGACGCATTCCTCGACCCGGAGTTCTTTCGCCCGGACAGTTTGCTCGGCGTGCCTGGTCTCATGCGCTCCTACGCCGCCGGCAAGGTCGCGCTGGTCAACGCGCCTGGGAACGGCGTGGCTGACGACAAGGCGACCTACGCTTTCGTACCTGAGCTCATCAAGTTCTTCCTGGGTGAGGAGCCGATTTTGGCCCAAGTTTCGACGTATGTGTGCGCGCGCCCCAAGGATTGCCAGTACGTGCTCGAACATCTCGGCCAACTGGTGGTGAAAGCCGTCGACGAGGCCGGCGGTTACGGCATGTTGATGGGGCCCCAGTCCACCGCCGCCGAACGGGAGGAGTTCCGCCAAAAGATCATCGCGGATCCGCGGCGCTACATCGCGCAGCCGCGGATCGAGCTATCGACGTGCCCAACCTGGATAGCCGAGAAGCGCTGTCTGGAACCGCGCCGCGTGGACCTGCGCCCCTTCATCTTGACCAGCCGAACCGGAACCTGGGTTCTACCGGGGGGGCTCACGCGGGTCGCCTTGCGCGAGGGATCGTACGTGGTCAATTCCAGCCAGGGCGGCGGGTCCAAGGACACCTGGATCGAGGCGGCGCGATGATTTCGCGAGTCGCGGATCATTGTTTCTGGGTCGGTCGTTACCTCGATCGCGCGGAGAGCACCGCGCGGCTGTTGCAGGTCACGCGGACGCTGGCGTTCGACGCCGAATTGCCCGCGCTGGAGTGTTGGCGCCCGCTGGTGACGGTGTCGGGGCAGTACCCGGATTTTCTGGAACGATTCGACGCGAAGGCCGCTGACGACGGCGAGATTGTGCAGAAGTATTTGACGTGGTCGCCGGAGAATCCCGTTTCCGTGCGCAATTCGATTCGGGGAGCCCGGGAGAGCGCCCGCTCGGTGCGCGAGGTCTTGAGCGGGGACATCTGGCAATCGACCAACCAGCTCTTTCTCTGGTTCATCGGCGAGGATGCCAGCCGCCGGTACATTCAGGATCGCGATGATGTGTATCGGCGCATCCGCGCGTCGACGCAGCTTTGTCTGGGGCTGGTGCGCAGCACGATGTTGCATGACGCCCCCATGGACTTCTTGTGGCTGGGCGTGTTGTTGGAGCGGGTCGGTCAGACCGCGCGCATTCTGGACATGCACCACCACATGTTGCTCGGTGCCAGCGAGGGCCAGCATCAGATATTGCAGACGGCCTTGTGGTTGTCCCTCTTGCGCGCGTGTTCGGGCTTCGAGGCCTTCATGCGCCGGCACCAGGGTCGAGTCACGCGCAAGTCGGTCGTCTCGTTCTTGCTGTTGGAGCCGGCGTTTCCCCGATCTTTGCGCTATTGCGCGCGTTCGGCGCTGAGCGTGATGCGCCGAATCTGGCCGGAACACGATCAGGGCGTCGCCGCCCCGGCCATCGCCCGCATGGAGGCCCTGGATCGCTGGCTGGGCGATCACGAGGAGGATTCCCTGCCGGCGAGCATTCATCCGTTGTTGACCCACGTGGTCGACGAGGTCTCGGTGGTGTGTGGCGAGGTCATGGCCGGCCTCACGGGCGCNNTCCCAGGGGTGAGGCGCTTTTTGTCGGTTCGAGGAAGGGAATAGAGATGGCGGTATCAGTCACGTCGGAAGAAGGTTCGGCGGCGGCTCGCTCGGTCGCGGGCGTCGCTCATGGGCGCTTGCCCGCGGCCACCCTGGATGAAACGACCTTCAAACGGTGCGTGCTCGACCACCTGCTGTACACCTGCGCCAAGGATGTGCGGGATGCCACGACGGTCGACTTCTACCGGGCCATGGCCCACACCGTGCGCGACCGGTTGGTCCAGCGGTGGATCGCGACCCAGCGGACGTATCTGGAACAAGACGTCAAGCGCGCGCACTATTTGTCGTCGGAGTTTCTGACCGGGCGCAGCCTGGGCCTGTGCCTCATCAACCTGGGGCTGTATGGGACGGCCGAAAAAATGGTCGCCGAGCAGCGGCTGGATCTGGTGGACGTTCTCGAACGCGAAGGCGATCCCGGGCTCGGCAATGGGGGCCTCGGCCGGCTGGCCGCGTGTTTCATGGATTCCCTGGCCACCCTGGAACTGCCGGCGGTCGGGTACGGCATCCGATACGAATACGGCATTTTCGAGCAACGCATCGAGGAAGGGCAGCAGGTCGAACGCCGCGACAACTGGCTGCAATACGGCAACCCGTGGGAGATGCCGCGCCACGAGGATGCGCAGACCGTCAACTTCTACGGCCGGGTGGAAACCCATCGCGCGCCCGACGGACGACTGATCTACGACTGGGTGGACGCCCGGCAGGTCATCGGGATCCCCTACGATTCGTTCATCGTCGGTCACGAAACCAACACGGTGAACACGCTGCGCCTGTGGGCCGCGCGGGCCACCCGTGATTTCGACCTGCAGCTGTTCAACGAAGGCGACTACCTGCGCGCCGTCGAGGAGAAGATCGATACCGAAAATATCTCGAAGGTCTTGTACCCCAACGATCAAACCGACGTGGGCAAGGCCCTGCGCCTCAAGCAGCAGTATTTCTTCGTGGCGTGTTCCATCGCGGACATCGTCAAACACCACAAGCGGAGACACGTCGGATTCGAGCACTTCGCCGACAAGATCGCGATTCAGTTGAACGACACCCACCCGTCGATCGCGGTGGCCGAATTGATGCGGGTCCTGGTCGACATCGAGGGAGTGGACTGGGACGAGGCCTGGGCCATCACGGAACGGACCCTGGGCTACACGAATCACACGTTGATGCCNNTTCATGCGTCAGGTGCAGACGCGGTGGCCGGGGGATTTCGATCGCATGTCGCGGATGTCGATCATCGACGAAGGCGGGCACAAATATGTCCGCATGGCGAACCTGGCCACGGTGGGATCGCACAGCGTGAACGGTGTGGCGCGCTTGCACACCGAGCTGGTCAAGTCGCACCTGCTTCCCGATTTTTACGACCTGTGGCCAGAGCGGTTCAACAACAAGACCAACGGCGTCACGCCGCGACGGTGGCTGCTGTACGCGAACCCCCGACTCTCGCGGGTGCTGATCGACCGTCTGGGCACGCGATGGACCAACCACGACCTGGCCGACCTGGCGCGGTTGCATGCCCTGGCCGACGACGAGGTGCTGCTGCAACAGCTCTGGCAAACCAAGCAAGACAACAAGCGTGACCTGGCGCGCCTGATCCAGGCGACGACCGGAGTGACCTTGCCGCCCGAATCCATGTTCGTGGTGCAGATCAAGCGCATTCACGAATACAAGAGGCAGCTCCTCGCGTGCTTGCAAATCATCGCGCACTACATGCGTCTGAAGGCCAACCCAACCATCGCCTCGCCGGCGCGGACGTACCTGTTCGCGGGCAAAGCGGCGGCCGGGTATGCGATGGCCAAGTTGCACATCAAGCTGATCAACGACGTGGCGGATGTCATCAACCGCGATCCCGAGATCGGCGACCGGCTCAAGGTGTGCTTCGTTCCCAACTACGGCGTGACCCTGGCGCAGGCCATCATTCCGGCTGCGGATCTGTCGGTGCAGATCTCCTTGGCGGGCACCGAGGCCTCCGGCACCAGCAACATGAAACTGGCGATGAACGGCGCCCTGACCATCGGCACGCTGGACGGCGCGAACGTCGAGATTCGCGACGAGGTCGGCCCCGAGAACTTCTTCCTCTTCGGGCTGCGCACGCCCGAGGTGGAGGTGGTGCGGGCGCGCGGATACGATCCGGGCCCGTATATCGAGCGCAGTCCAGCGCTGGGGAGGGCTCTGGAATTGATCGAATCTGGATTCTTCAGCCTGGGCGATCCCACCCGGTTCGCCCCGATCGTGGAGAAGCTGCGCACCCAAGACCCGTACATGGTGTGCGTGGATTTCGAGGACTACGTCGCGACCGAAGAACGGGCCGCGGTGGCCTTTCAAGACAAGGTGACCTGGTCACGGATGGCGCTGCACAATATCGCGGGCGCATCACGCTTCTCGAGCGACGCGACCATTCGCCAGTACGCGTCCGAGATCTGGGATCTGAAACCGGCGCCCGTGGATCCGGAAGTTCTGGCGGACCTCACCCGTCACGCCTGAGGCCCCTACCGCGAGGGAGGGGGGGGCCGCGCCGCGCTCAGCGCACGAGAGCCGTGGCGATAGCGAGAGCGCCTCCCAGAAGACCCAGCAGGACGGCATCGCGGACGATCGCGCGCGCGGCACCACGACTTCGGGCAGCGTCGGCATCCGGGGCGCTGGCCTTGGTGAAATCTTCGTGTTCGAACGTCCCCTCCGCGGCGCGCGAGACACAGGTCCCGCGGCGGGCCTGCAGGAATCCAATCGCCGCCAGCGCGGTCGGGACCGCGAGCAGGGCGCGCCAGAACCAGGGCGATCGCAACCCGACCGATGCCACCAGTCCCGCCGCAGTGATCGTCAACCACAACCACCCGAAGCGTCTCCTCAGTCGCCGTCCGGCTGCTGAGATGTTCGGCTTACACGACATGCCCTCGTTCAACGTCACTGCCGCGATTGTCACGATCCAACCCTAGCGCTGGAAAACGAAACGGCCACCCTGGCTTTGTCGCGCGGTCGCGCACGCTTGCGCGCGGCCGAACGGTCGGGTGGCCCAGCGGGGAAACGCGCGCTAAGGTGCGCCCAGCCTCATGAAATCCCCGTGGTTGGTCGCCATCATCGGAACGGCCGGCGGCCCCTCCGCCGAGATCGCGGGAGGCAAGTCCCCATCAACCACGTGCGGCGCCGCGTGTTGTTAGTTCATCTCCTGGCGGGGGTGGCGCCGGCGCGCCAGGCGACGGTCCCCTAGTCTCGACCCGGTTTTTCTCCCCTGGTGTTTCATGGCTGGACCTCCCGTGGCTGCCTTTCATCCTCCCGTTTCCGCGTCAGCGACCGCGCCCGCGACCGCGTCGCGGCCCGGCCTGGCCACCCGCCTCAAAGCCAGCGCCGCCCATTCCGCGCGGGCCCTCGGGTTGGTGTGGCAGTCGGCGCCCCGCGGCGTCGTGGCGCTGGCGCTGTTCACGATCGTGGCGGCGGCCCTGCCTCCATCCGTCGCGTACATCGGCAAGCTGATCATCGATGCCGTGATGGCGGCGCAAGCCGCGGCTCCCGGAAGCGTGCGCGACGCGGCGCTGTCGCGGGCGGTGTGGCTGGTGGCGCTCGAGCTCGGCGCCGTCACGTTGATGGCGGGCTGCGAACGCGTGCTCACGCTGGTTCGCCAGGTGGTGGGTTTGCGCCTGGGCATCGATCTCAATGTCCGCATTCTCGAAAAGGCGCGCCATCTGGAGCTGCGCCACTTCGAGGATTCGGAGTTTTACGACAAGCTCACGCGCGCGCGCCGTGAGGCCTCGACACGCCCCCTGTCGTTGATCCAGAGCAACTTTCAGGTGGTGCGTCACGCCCTGACGCTGGCCGGCTACATCGCCCTTCTGATCGGATTTTCCGGCTGGATGGCGCTGGCGGTTCTGGTCGCGACGGTTCCCGCGTTCCTGGCCGAGGCGCGTTTCTCGGGCGCTGCCTTTCGGCTGCGGAACTGGCGGTCGCCGGATTCGCGGCGGCTCACCTACCTGGAATATGTGCTGGCCAACGACGAACACGCCAAGGAAGTGAAGCTGTTCGGCCTGGGACCGCTGCTGCTCGATCGATACAAGCAACTGGCCGAGTCGTTCTTCGCGGGCGATCGCCGATTGGCCATCCAGCGCGGCGCCTGGGGCTACGCGCTGTCGCTCTTGAGCACGGGGGTCTTCTACGGTTGCTACGCGTTGATCGTGATCGCCACGGTCCGGGGGCGATTGTCGCTCGGCGGGATGACGCTGTACCTGGTCGCCTTCCGCCAGGGCCAGCAGAGCTTTCAGGCGGTGCTGTCGGCCCTCGGTGGGATGTACGAGGACACGCTCTACATGTCGAATCTGTTCGAGTATTTCGCGATCCCAACCTCGAACGAGGCCGCGCCGCGCGCGACGCCCGAGGCCATCACTCAGATCCCGGGGACCGCCGCGGTGGAGCAGGGGGTTCGTTTCGAAGCAGTTGGGTTTCGTTATCCCGCGACGGCCGCTGCCGCGTCGACGCCGGGAGACGCCGCGCCGCCCGAGCGATGGGCCCTCCGGGGAATCAACGTGTTCATTCCCCGGGGCCAGAGCCTGGCGCTGGTGGGCGAAAACGGCGCTGGAAAGACCACGTTCATCAAGCTGCTGACCAAGCTGTACCAACCCACCGAGGGCCGCATCCTGCTCGACGGACGCGATCTGAACGCGTGGGACGAATCGGAGCTGCGTCGGCGCATCGGCGTCATTTTCCAGGACTTCAACCAGTACCAGCTCGCCCTGCGAGAGAACGTGGGGTTCGGCAGCGTCGAGCACTTGAACGACGCCCCGCGGGTGGGACGCGCCATCGAACAAGGCGGCGCGCGCGAGCTGGTCGCGGGGCTGACGGCGGGGGTGGACACGCAGCTCGGACGTTGGTTCAGCGCCGGCGTCGAATTGTCGGGGGGACAGTGGCAAAAGNNACGGTGCGCATGGCGGACCGGATCCTGGTTCTGGAAGCGGGGCGGGTGGTCGAGGACGGGAGCCACGAACAGCTCCTGGCGGCGGGCGCGCGTTACGCGCGCTTGTTCGCCCTGCAAGCGTCGGGCTATCTTTGAGGTCNNATGGCTCGCGGACGGACCCTCGCTCGCCGTCAAGGAATGATGACTTCTCCGCACGGTAGGTTGATCCTCACGTCTTTGAGCGCGCCACTCTTGAGACCCGCGCACAGCGTTCCCGTGTCGGGAAATACGATGGATCGATTGCCGGGACC
>PMNO01000638.1:15397-23474 GCA_003161835.1 Myxococcales bacterium
AGTGCCGTTGGTGGCTATGCCGATGACGAAGGTGGGAATGCCGGTCCCGGCCACCGTGGCCACGGCGGCGATGGCGGCCGCGTCGTCCTTGTCGCTGGCCGCGCCGCCCGCCTTGCAGTTCGGCAACCCGTCGGTGGCCAGCAAGATGTATTTTGGATTTGGATCGGTGACAGCCGCCAGATACGCGGCGGCCTGGGTTTCCGCGGCGCGCGTGGGTGTGCTGCTCCCCGGCTTCGCGCTGGCGATCGCCGCCGCGACCGCGGCCGCGTTCATGGGCCCAATCGGTACCTCGGCGCTCCCGTTGACGGTGCAGGATCCGCTGCTGCCGGAGGTCGCGAACAACTTCAGTCCCCAGCGCACCTTCGATTGGGTGCTCGCCACCACCTGATTGATGGCGGTGGTCATCTGAGTCCACTTCGAGGCCGCCCCGCAGCCTCCGGTGCAACTCATCCCGGTCGAGTCCTCGTCCATCGATCCCGAGCGGTCGAGAACGATGAGCAAGTCCGGCGGAAGGTTGTTGGCAATGAATGAATTCGAGGGACACGCGTCGCCGCCGACCGTGCCGCCGTTGCGGTCGGAGCTTGTGTACACGCGGTCGGCGATGGGACCGGCATCGGGTATCCAGGTGTTCGCGCCGGCCCCACTGCCCGCGGTTCCGAGTCCCTCCACCGTGTGAAAGGAGCATCCTGGCGCGATGCTCAAAGCCAACATCACAGAACAATAGGAAAAAATGGGCATTCTTGGCATGACGCTCGTGAATCGTCGGTTCCGGGTTGGAAATTGAGGGGAAGCCGCAAACTAAGAGACGTCGCCCGTGGTTTTGAATCCTGCGCAGGCCTCCCGAGCGTTCCGCCCGGCAGAAGGACCCCAGGTCCAGCAGACCCCTTCGGTTCGTTCGTTCGTTCGCTCGTTAGAAGGAACCCGCGATCGAAACACCATCGAACGAAATGACGAGTCGAGCCGTGGTTTCTGGCGCCGCCCTGGCTACTTTCTGCTGGGTAGCTGGCTGGGTCCGATCGGTCCCATCGCGCAGGGCAAGCAAGACTATGCCGGTCGTGGCCAGCGCCGCACCGGCCGCCAGCAAGGGCACGCCCATGCGCCAGAACACATCGTTGTAGGAGTCACAGGTGCGTGGCGTCCCGCCGCAGGGCTCGACGCCACGACCGTCGATCGACAGATAATAGATGCCTCCCGCGCTGGCGGCGGCCGCAGCCGCGAAGGCTCCCCAGGGCAGAAGACGGCGCCACAGCGGCGGCATTGTGCTCGCCGCCGTCGGCGTCGAGGCCAGGACCGGAGCGCTCGCGTTTGCAGGGACGGGGTCGACGGCTGCGGCGGCGGTGGCCGGCTGCGCGGGAGAAGCGGTGGCGCGCGGGGTTCGCGTGGGCGTGCCGAGCGATGCTTTCAGCGCCGAGGCGGCCACGTTGGCGGTCGCGACGATCTCCGCTTCGGTGCAGATGTCGCACGTGTCGTCGCGCGCAGCGCGCACGCGGCCCGTGCTGGCATCTACCAGTTCCAGGTGGAGCCGGTAGGTGCTGACGTCCAGCAGGCAGCTCCCCCGCAGCCAGTATTGGGTCTGAGTGATCTGCGCCAGACGATGCTCGCAGTTCGCGTCGGAACAATTGCCCATGCCCCCCTTCGTCCGCACCGCGGCCAGGTCGGTGGCGGTGACCACCTGGGCGCCCGACGCCTGCAGGCCCGCGGCGACCGCCTCTTCCAGATTGATCCGCAGGTCAGGCGCCAGGGTGGACGGCCCGATGGCGCCGATGGCGATCCGTCCCACCGCCGGGCTGTCCGGGGGGCGCGGTTGCCCGAAGGCGGCGCCGCCGGCACCGACGACCAGGATCCACGCGATTCGAACGAGCATTCCACGCACCGGCCGATGGTCGGAAGGATCACGCCGGATGTCAACATTCGGAGCCCTCTCGCGGACGCGTCGGGACCAGCGCGTGATTCGTGTGCTGTCCCGGAGGGCCAGGGACTCTATTCATTCAACACATGCGTCCCGTGATCCTCCTGGCAATCCCCCTGTTGACCGCCGTCATCGCCTGCGCGAAGGCGCCCCCATCCACCGAGATCCCTTACACCGGGCCGGTCGGCATCGGCACTGGCCCTGATTGGAATGCGTCGGTGGATCACGTCGAATTCAACATCGATCCCGATCAAGCTGGGCGGACGATCTCGCCGCTCATCTACGGGTACAACCAGATTTCGGACCCGGCCGCCCATGGGATCGCCGCGCTGCGCGCCGGTGGCAATCGGTTCACGGCCTACAACTGGGAGAACAACGCGTCCAACGCGGGCAATGACCACATGTTTCAGAACGACGGCTATCTGGTTCAGGGCGCCACGAATCCCGAGGCACCCGGCGAGGCCGTTCGCTCCCTGATGGAGACGGCGCGTCGGATCGGGGCGACGGCGGTGCTCACTGTTCCCATCGTCGACTACGTGGCGCGAGACAAGCAACCTGGCGGGAACGTCGCCAATTCGGGGGCGGACTACCTGACGACGCGGTTCCGCCAGAACCTGCCCAGCCGAGGAATGGCGGCACCCACGGGGGCGGCGCCGGACCTCAGCGATGATTTCGTCTATCAGGACGAGTTCGTGGCCTGGGTCGGGCACGAGTTTTCCGACGTTCCGGTGCTGTATTCCATGGACAACGAGCCCGACCTCTGGAGCGGCACCCACAAGGAAATCCACCCGCTGCCCGTGACCTATGACGAGCTGATCAAACGCAACACCGACTACGCCCGCGCGGTGAAGGCCGTGCGGGCCGATGCGCCGGTGCTGGGATTCGTCAGCTACGGCTGGCAGGGCTACGTCACCTTGCAGATGGCTCCCGATTCCGACAAGGGGAATTTCATCGACTATTACCTCAAGAAGATGCGGGCTGCGGAGCTCTCGGAGGGCCGTCGTTTGATCGACTACCTGGATCTGCACTGGTATCCGGAGGCCACCGGGACCACCCAGACCGGCGCCTCGCTGCGTATCGTTTTTGCCGCCGGCGACGACAACGGCCCGGGCATGATCGAGGCGCGCGTTCAGGCGCCGCGATCGCTGTGGGATCCCACCTATCGCGAGCAGAGCTGGATCGCCGGCATGGCGGGTGGAGCGATCAGCCTCATCCCGCGCATTCAGAATCAGATCAAGAAGAACTATCCGGGGACCAAGCTGTCGATCAGCGAGTGGAACTACGGCGGCGGGAACAACATCAGCGGGGCGTTGGCCACCGCCGACGCGCTGGGAATCTTCGGGCGCGAGGGTGTCGAGTTGGCCAATGTGTGGCCGAGCGGCGCCGAGCCTTTCACGCAGGAGGCCCTCAGCGTGTTTCGGAACTTCGACGGCGCGGGCGCGCGATTCGGCGACACCGCGGTCAGCGCGCAGACCAGCAGCATCTATTCGTCCTCGGTCTACGCCAGCGTCGATGCCGCCGATCCGTCGCGATTGGTCATCGTGGCGATCAACAAACGTTCGGAGCCCACGACGGCCACCGTACGGATCGCGGGCGATTCGACCAGCCTGGCCGCGGCCGTCTGGGTGTTGACGGCCGCGGGTCCCACCATCTCGCCGGGCGCCCCCTTGAACGCGACGGAGCCGGGAACGTTTACCTACGCGATGCCGGCCTTGTCGGTCAGCGTGCTGGTCCCCGCCGTGCGATGACCCGCCTGGAGTCGCATCGGCCTCTTTAGGGCAGGCCGGCGATTGGCATGCGTGCTTCGTATATCGCGTGCAGCGTGGTCACGTAGAGGGTCCGCCGATCGGGGCCCCCGAAGGTGCAATTGGATGGCGCGCTCGGAAGTGCGATGCGTCCCAAAGCGCGGCCGGCGGGGTCAAACACCACGATCGCTCGGATGTCGTCGGCGTTGTTGGTGACGTACAAGTTTCCCACGTCGTCGACACAGATCCCGTCGGGCACCTTGAAGCCGCCGGGCACCCGGGCGCCGTCGATGAACAAGGCCGGCGCCCCCGGCACGCCCGCGGCGTCCAGCGCCAATCGCCAGATCTTGGCCTGGACATCGCTGCCCACGTACAACGTCGATTCATCGGGCGACAGCGCGATTCCGTTCGGCTTATCGAGATCCATGACGCGCTGGAGATCGCCGCGCGGCGAAAGGCGATAGACGCCCATCGGGGCGTGTCCAGGGCCCGGTCGCGTTCCCCAGTCGCTGTCCGTGAAATAGATATTTCCGTCGCGGCGCACAGCCAGATCGTTGGGTGCGTTGAAGGGCCGGCGGCTGGACGACGCATCGCCCGCTGGCCATCCGTCCGCAAGGACGCTCGGTTTTCCGTCCCTTCCGACGCGCACCAGACGCGCGTTGTAGCGCTCGCACGCGAGCAGGTTGCCCGAACCGTCCACGGCCAGGCCATTGGTGCTGGTGGTCCCTCCCGACGGGGGTGCCGGATAGGGTAGGACCGAGAACCGGCGCGTGTCGGGATCGAGTTCATAGATGACCGCCCCTGGCCCATTGGCTTCCACGACGTCGGAAAAGAGTAGGTGATTCGTCGAGTTCACCCAGAAGGGGCCTTCCAGGGAGACGAACGGAATCGTGCTGGGCAGCGGCATCGGCACCCCCGCGCCGGCAAAGGGTGACATCCCAGCCGTGATCGGAGGCGCGGCCAGGGGCGAATCCGATCCCGGGGCCGCGGTGTGCGCCGCGGCGCAGGACAATGACATCACCAAGGTCACGACAAGGGCGGGCTGACGAAACATTGGGGGCATCAAATCACGGACGACGCGCGCGCGCNNCAGAAACAACTTGTTAACGTGATTCGGGTAGATTGCGAAACTAAACAAAGATAATTCTGAAACAAGGTGTTGTCTTTTGACACCCTGGCCGAACGGCGACTCCCCATTTCGGCGAGGACCGTGGCCAACCACAAGGAAGGAAACGACATGGCCCGCACGAAATGTTTGAGCACCTTCTTGCTGTTGGGGGTGGCCGCCGCGCTCTCGGCGGGCTCCTGGCCCGCCCGCGCGGACGAGAATCCGACCGGCGGCACCGCGCCGGTGGCTGCCGCGCCGGGCCAACCNNCTTTTCTACGGTGGTTTGGTGCGCCGCAAGAACGTGCTCTCGGTGATGGCCCAGTGTCTCGGGTGCGCGGGGCTTGTCACCATCCTCTGGTGGGCGTGCGGGTACAGCCTGGTATTCGCCCCGGGTACTCCTTTTCTGGGTGGATTGAAGTTCGCCGGGCTGGCGGGCGTGGGACCGGCGCCGAATCCCGACTACGCGGCCTGGGTTTCGCAGAACGTGTTCGCGATGTACCAGCTGATGTTCGCGATCATCACGCCGGCCCTGATCGTGGGCGCGATCGCGGAGCGCATGAAATACGCGGCCATCATGGCCTTCATTTTGGTCTGGATGTTCGTGGTCTACTTTCCGATGGCCCACATGGTGTGGGGCATTGATGGCCTGATGAACGGCGTCTGGAACGCCAAGGCCTCCATCAAGGCCATCGATTTCGCGGGTGGCACTGTCGTGCACATGACCTCGGGTTGGTCCGCGCTGGTGCTGTGCCTGATGCTGGGAAAGCGCGCCGGCTTTGGGCACCGGCCCTTCTTGCCGCACAGCTTGGCCCTGACCATGATCGGCACGGGGATGTTGTGGGTGGGCTGGTACGGGTTTAACGCGGGCAGTGCGCTCGCGGCCGATGGGATCGCCGCGAATGCATTCACGGCGACCACCCTGGCCGCCGCCGTCGCGGCAACCGTCTGGCCGGCGCTGGAATGGCTGACCCGACGCAAGCCGACGGTCCTGGGGTTCTGCTCAGGGGCGGTCGCGGGTCTGGTCGTCATCACCCCCGGGGCGGGCTTCGTCACCGCGACGGGATCCGTGGTCATCGGAGTCTTCGCCGGCGTCGTTCCCTTTCTCGCCTGCACCAAGCTGAAGGGTTGGCTGAAATACGACGACGCGCTCGACACCTTCGGTGTTCACGGCGTCGGGGGAACCATGGGCGCCCTGCTGACGGGATTCTTCGCCAGCGCGGATGCCAACGCCAACCTGAAGACCAACCTGGCCTCGTACATCGGGCACGGGCTGTGGATGGAACAGGTCAAGGCGGTGGGATTGACGCTCGCGTGGTCAGTGGGTGGCACCATTGCACTGGCGATGGTGGTCAAGATGGCCATCGGCCTGCGCCCCTCCGGAGAGGCGGAAGAGCAGGGACTCGACGATGTCGATCATGGCGAGGTGGGCTACCACTTCGAGGAGGCGGGCGGCTGAGCGGCGGCTGCGGTGGCGTCGGTTGTGGCGCCGCCGCGCCTATTGGGTGAGCGTCACGGTCGCGATGCCCAGCGGCGGAAGGGTCAAGACGCCGCCGGGGTCGAGGGGACCGACCGGGCTCGTGCGCTCGGTTGCGCCCGTTGCACCCGACGTACGAAAGACGTTCGAGGCGGAGAAGGCCCAGTCGCCCGTGCTGACCGCGATGTCCCGCGCGATGGCGCTCGTGTTCAGCACGACCACCGTGGTCGCAAGCCCGTCCGGCGAGACAAACGCCGAGGCCTTGATGACCGACGCGGAGGCCGTGGCGGCGACCCGCGTCCATCCCGTGTCCACCCAGCGCGCGAAATGCTTCACGGCATAGTAGGGATCCCGTACGGTGTACCCCTGGGCGGTTGTCCACTTGGATCGGGAGTACGGATTTTCGGTTGAGACCAAGCCGCCGGGTGCGTCCCACGTCAGATCCCAGTAGATGTAGGCGCTCACGCCTTCAACCGTCACGGCGTTGTTGATCAGCCACGCGGTCGCGAACATGTTCTGCGGGTTCGGGGCGAATTCGGTCATGAGCCGCGCCTTGTCTCCAGCCGCCGCGGCCGCCGCTTGCATGGTGGCGTTGAACGAGTCCGGTTCCTTGGGCCTGCCGCCGCTGTACAGGTGGTGGGCGACGGCCGAGAAATGCTCGGACGTCATGTGCGCGAGGTAGTTCTGAAGCTTCATCTGATCGAGGCCCGAAACCTCGGGGCCGAGCAACTGCGGCACAGGCGAGAGGGTCTGCACGCGCGCATACACCGCATCCAGCGCCTTGTCGTAGCCCGCCAAATTGAGGGCGCTGTTGGTCGGGTCGATGTTTTCGGTGGCCCCAAACAAACAGGATTCCCAGGAGGGCGCCTTGAAGTCGGGCTCGTTCTGAATGCTGATGAAATCTGGTTTCACCCCCCGCGCCGCGTAGGCCGCCAGCGCGTCGACCCACCATTGCGCGAACGGCTCGTAGGCGAATCCGCCGTCCTGCAGAATCAATGTGCCGCCGTTCTTGGTGTCGGCGTTGCTCTTCAGCGACGCGGGCGGTGACCACGACGACATGAGCAGCCGCGGCGGATGTCCGAGGGATGCGGTGGCCGCGGCCANNTCGAGGCCCAGATCCCGAAACACGAGATCGTAGATTTCGGACCGATTCGGATGGTCCACCAGGAAGTTGACGTAGAAGGCCAAGGCGCCACCGAAGCCTTCCATGGTCTGGAACCGCTGGGTGGTGTCGACCGTCAGGGCCACTGGCGGTGGCGGCCCGCCCGCGGCGTCCGGGTTGTCGCGGCCCCCGCCCTGACCCCCGCCGCAAGCCAACAGGCTCAGGAGCCAGGCCAATCCANNCGCCACGATAGCAAGCGCGACCGCCCTCTGGTGAACCCGCGCCTCTGGGACCAGCGTGAATGTGGCGGTCTGACCACCGCTGGCCACGACGCTTGGCTGCCCGAATGGCGACTGCGGTAGCCTTTCCAAGGGCCAAAGAGGTGGGACTTCGCCGCAACGGCGTCGCCGGCTGGGGACCCGCGCAGGCCACTTCCTATTGGGCTAGGCGCGACCGGCGCGGACCGCGGACGCGTGCCACCAGCCCGTGCCCGAGTAGAATGATCACGTGATCTCACGGTTGTGCGCCCCCTCCGCCCGGCGTGTCGCGTTCCTTGTGATGGCCGTGGTGGCCGTTGCCTCGTGTGGGAAGTCGCGCCTGTTCGCCTTCTACCCGTCGGACGCGGCACCCGGCGATCACCCGATCGTTGTCCCCGTCGACGCGTCCATCGATCTGGCCGGATCGGATGTTGTCGGCACGGAGGCGTCCGCCGACGCCTCGCCCGATCCGGATGTTCCGA
>PMNO01000156.1 GCA_003161835.1 Myxococcales bacterium
CAGGCGCGGCGGGTTGCCACGGCCCACCCGATCGTCAGGAGTCAGGTCGGGCTCAGTGACGGGGTCTGGCGCGCGTAACCAAGGGATGGCAGCGTGTCGGTGACCGCCCGCGTTCCGCGCAGGCAGAGCCCCATTCCCCGTTCGGCGGGTCCGGGCGCGCAACGAGCGGCGGGGTGGTGAATCTCCAACGGTTTCGGCGAAGGTCCGTCGTCCCTGTGCTCTCCGTTCTTTCCCGGGCCTCGGTCCCCGGCCGAGATCGTGCGTACGAGCCTGGGCGAGGCGATGGCACCCAGCCTGCAGCGGCTGGTCACGATGTTCAGCTACATTCCCCCGATCGTCTCCCGGGCAGCACTCGCGCTGGCGCTCGTCGGAGCGCTTGCCGCCCCCCGNNGTCGTAGTCCCCGTCGCCCGCACGGCGCGAGGCTTCCTCGGCCTGCGGGCGGGCGACATGCTCGAGTACACCGCCACCCAGGTTGGGTGGCGCAGCGGGAGCCGTTTCGCGCACGCCCTCGATGGGGGCGTCGTGGGCCACCTCGAATCGGCCGGTGGGAGCACGCTCGAGGGGCAATTCGGCGTCGAGGCCGTGCTCCGCCAGGAGGAGGTGCTCTGCTGCGACAACGCGGCCCTGCCGACCTCCAGCTTCGGCATTCGGTTCGCGTTGCGCGGCGAACTGGCCCTCTACCGCACGTGGGCCATGGTTGCCCAGGCCGGCCTCCGCACCGCCGACCACCTTCTCGAAATAAAGATCCTCCCGACCTTCGCGGTGGGTGTCCGCGTGCGATTTTAGTCGGAAGACCTGAACCCAGCGTTCGCTATCGGCTCTTGCCGTCGACGCGGGTGATGTTCAGCTTCTCGATGTCGATGTCGTCCAGGCAGCGGGTGTTGATGGCCACCGTGGGTCCTTTGGGTCCCGAGCCGCGCGCGAATGACTTAATGCCGCACACCTTGCAAAACAGGTGATGGATGACGTGCTTGTTGAACCGGTAATCGGTCAGCTCTCCCTCGCCCGACAGCAGCGTGAACTGATCGGCGGGCACGAACGTCAGCAGCGTCCCACTCCGCCCGCACATCGAGCAATTGCAGGATATGACCGGGGCGCCGAGATCGACCGTGACCTCGAACCGCACCTTGCCGCACTGGCAACCTCCCGATCTCTTCTCGACTTGAGCCATGGTTTCTCCTTGGGTTTTGCTTTTCCGCATCCGGGCGACAGGGTCCTTCCCCCCGCGCGCCGCCGACCGCCATGCTACGGTTGCAGTATGGACCGTGTTGCCGGCCGGTCGAAAGTCTCAGATCGTGCTTGGGGGGGCGGCGGGTTTCCGACAGCTCGGGCGGCGCCTACGCCATGATTCGGTGGTGTTCGTATTGTCAGGCCTTTCTGGGTGAGGAGCCTCCGTTCGATTCGCTCGTCTTGACGCACGGGATCTGCCCAGCGTGCGTGGCGAAGATTGAGGCCGGCGATGAACTCGGCGAGGCCCTCACGGACACGACGCAGCCGATCCGCGATCTCATGAACCGGGTCTTCGACTGCGCCAGAAGCGCAGACGAGAGCAGCATCCCGTTGCTTCTCGCGGAGGCGACTGCCGTCGGTTTGCCCGCGGCGTCCGTACTGGTTGGCCTCCTTCAGCCTGCGCTTTACCGCGCGGGTGAAGCATGGCGGGACGGAAACATGTCCATCGCCGCCGAACATCGCTTGACCCGCTGGTGCGAGCGGTTCTTTTCACAACTGCCTTTGCAGCAACCGCCGAAGACGCCCCTCGATCTGCTCATTTTCATGATGCCGGGCAATACGCACACCCTGGGCCCGCGGTTCGCGGCGGAGATTCTGGCGGCGCGGGGGATCTCCACGCAGGTCGGGGCGCCGCGGCTTCCGATCAGCGCCATGGTTCGAGAAATCCAGCGCCTTCGCCCTCGCATGGTCGGCCTCTCGTGCGCGCTGGCAGCCTCGTTGTCGGCTGCCGATGAGCTGCTGATCGACCTCGCCGGCCGCATCGATCGGAGCTGGCCCCGCCGATTCATCCTCGGAGGCTTCGCCGTGCGCGGGCCGGGTCGGCCCTGGAACAGCGCCGCCGGGGCCACCGTCGCAGCAACTCCGCAGGATGTCGAGAACCTTGTCCGTGGGCTCGATCCGCTTCAGTAGCGCGGTTGCTGGTCCTACTCACGTCGTGGCGTTTCCACCGACCCGACATCCGGCGTTTCAGGGCGGCGGCGGTGCCTTCAGCAGCCCGATCGGGGGAACAGCCTAAGCGCCTTGCGGATCCCGCGTTCGAACCGACCGATGAGGACCTCATCGGTCTGTCGAAGCGCGCCTTCGCTCACGTCCGCGGCGCCCACGAGGAATCGCTCCGCAAGATGCGCGAAGACATCGCGGCTACCAGCAAGTCGGCCCTGGAGAGACTGCATGCCGCAAGACCTGGGCTCAAGGCGCCGCGTTGACGCCAGTCCTGCTCGTCGTCGCCGGCCCGAACGGCGCCGGGAAGACCACCGTTACAGCTCGGTCGAGTCGGTCGAAGCACGCCTGTGCGCTCGCACCCAAGATGGGCTGCTCCGGAAGATCTACGACATCCCGCCGCAGTGGATCGCGGATGCGATCGCTCCGCTGGGCCGCCATCCAGACTTCGTCGCTCTCGGCCTCCCGAGTCCCGGCTGACGCGACCGCCACGGCGCGGGAGGCGCGCTGGCGCTTTGCTCCGGGCGGCTGCTAGGGTCGGCGGTGACCTTTCGAGGGTCACCTGATGCTGCGCCCAAGTCCGTCACCGACCACCGAGAACAGCGAGGAGGCACGCGCCTTCCTGCAGACTCGCTTGGCTCTGTTCTGGAAGGTGTTGTTCTGCTTCAACCTGGCTGGCGGTGTCCTTGGTGCCGCAGGGGGCGGAATGGTGAAGCCGGGCCCCGACACCGTCATCACGTTCGGCTCGATCGGTCTGTCGGGCGCCCTCTGGTGGCTGTGCCGGCGGGGAAAACGGTCGAACCGGTTCTGTCGGATCGTGGATGCCGCTGGCCTGCTGATCGTCGCGGTCGTCGGGACCTTCCTGACTCGTTACATCTTGGTCGGGTTCGTCCGCGAACATTCGGTGGTGACCACCGAAGGGTCCCTCATGGCCGATGGCTACGTGGTCATGATCGACCTGTT
>PMNO01000439.1 GCA_003161835.1 Myxococcales bacterium
CGGAGCGTATCCAGGATACGTCGCGAAAGCTCCGGCTCCAGCTGCGACCCCAAATTCGCCAGATCGTTTGCAAGATCGTTCGCAAGAGCGCTGGCCTGATCGGGGGACGCACCGGGGGCGGGACTGCCCCCGTCACGAACCGCGGGCACACCGGTTCCGATCTCCCCCGCTGCCGCGCTGCGGAGCGCCGCCGCGATCTCCGGCAAGCGCGCCAAACCGGTTCCGAGCGAGACCAGATCGCGCGGACTGGCGACGCCCAGGCGGGCACGCCCGACCAGGCGCTCGAGATCCCCGATCTCGCCCAGCACGACGCGCGTCGCGTCCCGAGCGGCGTGGGCGTTCACGAGGCGAAGAACCGCGTCCTGACGGCGGCGAATGGGCGCGACGTCGACCAGCGGAAAGAGCATCCAACGCCGCATGAGGCGGCCGCCCATCGCCGAGCGCGTTTCGTCGATCACGCCGATCAGGGAGCCCTGTCGTTTTCGATCCTGGAGCGTCTCGACCAGTTCCAGGTGCGCGCGCGCCTGTTCGTCGATGATCAGGGTGTCGGCGCGCCTGAACACTTCGAGCGGACCCAGGGCCAGCGACGCGGCCGGTTGGGTGTTCCGGGCGTACGACAGCACGGCCGCCGCCGCCGCCACCGCCACCGGCGCCCGCTCCGGCAACCCGGGATCCCAACCGCGCCCGATCGCCGCGGCCAAGTCCCGCGCGCTCCGATCGATCGAGAGCGCGCCGTCCGCGACCGTGCCGTCGACGGTCTGGTCCCTCACGATCGTCTGCACCAGGCGCGGGTACGCGCGCCGAACGGCGGCCGCCATTTCGGTTGCGCCCGCGCGCATGACGAGTTCGCGGGGCTCGGCGCGGCCCAGTTCGTCCAGCAACGATTCCAGGGTAGGCGCCTCGGTCGCACGAAAACTGCCGGTGGTCACATCCAAGAAACCCAAACCGAAGCCGCTGCGGGCGTCGCCGACCACGGCGGCGACGTGGCTCGGCGCCCGGGGATCCAGCGATTCCTCATCCAGAATCACGCCCGGCGTGACGACCCGAACGACATCGCGTCGCACGATCCCGCGCACCGCCCGCGGGTCCTCGAGTTGCTCGCAAATCGCGATCCGGTGACCGAGATCGGTCAGCTTGGACAAGTATCCGCGCGCCGCGTGGTGGGGCAGCCCGCACATCGGAACCGGATCATCCTTGCCCTTGTCCCGGGTGGTCAGGGTGAGATTCAAGGCGCCGGCCACATAGACCGCGTCCTCGTAGAACATCTCGTAGAAATCGCCGAGCCGGAAGAAGACGATGGCGTCCGGATACCTGGCCTTCACGTCCAGGTACTGCCGCATCAACGCGGTGGGCGCGCCCGCGGCGACGGGGGCCGGGCTGCTCTTGCGAATCACCTCGCGCGCGTCGGGCACGAGGCCGTCCCCTACTCCTTGGGGGCGGCCTTCTTGGATGCGCGCGTCTTGGCGGTCGCGGCCGGAGCCTTCACCGCGCGCTTCTCGGCGGACTTCCTCTTCAGGCGCGCCTTCAGCTTCTTCTGGCTCTTGCGTCGGCGCATCTTCATCGAAAGTCTGTTGTCGTGCCTTCCCATGCGCGGGAGATAAGCGGATTGCGTCGGAGGTGTCAAGCGTCCTGCCCCCCGCGCGCCGACAATTGACGCGATTCCGCGCCTGCGCGGGGACCTCAGCTCACAAAGTTGACGGACCGGAGCCACATCGGACAATCGAGCGTCGGAGAGTGCAAGCCATGGAAGCCGCCGCGCAAGCCGAGCACGAAGAGGACGCCGTCGCCGCGGGCGGGGATGGGGATGCTCTGTTTGGCACCGAGACCATGGCGGAGCTTTGCGCGCGCCAGGGTCGGCTCCCGGACGCGGTCGCGATTTATAGAAACCTGCTGCGCGGTCCATCGGCCGGGTCAGGCGATGACGAACGCCGCGCACGCTGGCAGCGTCGCCTGGAAGAGTTGGGACGCCCGCAACCCGCCGGGGAACCCCCGAAGATCACGCGCGGCGGGCTTCCGCCGGCCGACGCACGCCGCGCTCCAGCGACCCCGACGGCACCGGCGGCATCCGAAAACGGCGCCTCGCGGCTGGCCCCGGCGCCGCGCGCGGGGGCGGTTCACCGGCTGCCCCTCGTGATCCGCGAGCCCGTTCGCTCCGGGCAGATCGTGTACGCGGAGAAGAACGACCTGATCGTGCTTGGCCCCGTCAATCCGGGCGCCCAGCTCATCGCCGACGGAAACATCCACGTCTATTCACGCCTGCGCGGCCGCGCGGTGGCCGGCGCTCACGGTGCAACCGATGCGCGCATCTATTGCCAGCGACTGGAAGCCGAGCTGATCGGAATCGACAGCGCCTACCTGACCACCGACGACATCCCGCAAGAGCGTTGGGGTAAAACCGCTGAAGTCCTCCTGCAATTCGGGCGATGCGTGGTTCGTCCGCTCTGAAGCCAGCGCGCGGCGTCGCGGCCGCTAAGGCGCCACCGTGGCGAGCGCGGTCCCGTCTCCGTCGGCGGCTTGAACGCGCACTTGCTGCCCAGCGACGATGCTGACGTGAGCCAGAGCCAGGGCCACGCCCCGCCCGTCCGCCAAACGCGCGACGCTCGTCAGCCGTCCGGCCTTCGGTTTGGCATCGGTTTCCAGGCGATCGCCGGGAGCGGGGGCGTACCCGCCTTGCGCGGAGTCGGTCAGAGCCGGCAGCTCCAGACGCACCAGGCGCCAGTTGACGTGTCCGCGATCCCGGATCCTGACGATGGGCTCCTGACCGAGAAAACAACCCTTGGTGTAGTCGATGGCGTCGTCCAGGCCCACTTCCATGGGGAAATAGTCGCCGGTGATCTCGCGTCCCCAGGCGGGCTCGCCCGCGACGATGCGGCTGGCCTCCGCGATCTGCGCCGACAAGCGCCGCACGCCGTGCTTGTCCAGCGCGTCCACCAGTTCGCCCACCACCGCGCTCGGGCCTCCGATCCAGTAGCCATCGACGCCGAGCTGACGCGCGCGCGCCAGCCACAACACGCCGCCGCCCGGGCCCGGAAGATCCGCGTGGGACCAGAGCCGCCGCGCTTAGAGCGCGTGCGGCGCGAAGCCGGCTTCGCTCAAACGAGCGGCACTTTGGGGCCCGAACAGGCCTATGAACCCGAAGTCAGCGCGCGGGGCCACCGCGAAGTCGTCCATGATCGCGTAGCGNNCCGGTCACGATGCCTTGCAGAAATCGCACCCGATCCGCGCCCGTCGCCACCAACAGCTCGCGGGCGACCTCGACCACCACGGCGCCGGTCGCCAGCAATCCCGAATCACTCGTTTCAACCATGCCGCCCCTTCATAGCCTGCCGCTCGCGCAACCGCACGGCGCGCCGGCGACCGGCGTCGCGAAACCGCCGCCGGTCTTCGTCGGTTCGTAGCACCAGCGGGGGGACGGCGCGTGGGCGTCCGAGATCGTCGACGGCCACGAAGGTCAGGTACGCCCGGGTCGCCTGTCGCCGTTTCTCTCCCGGCCGCCCCTCGGCGAACACCCGAACGCCCACCTCCATCGACGTGCGCGCCGCGAAATTAACCTGCGCCTGCAACGTCACGACCTCCCCCAGATGCACGGGGGTCAAAAAATGCAGCCGATCCATGGAGGCGGTCACGACGGCGCCGCCCGCGTGCCGTCCGGCGGCGACGGCTGCCGCGATGTCGATCCACTGCATCAACATGCCCCCGAAGATGGTGCCGTGAACGTTGGTCAATCCGGGCAGCACAATTTGCACGGTCTCGACCCGGGACGCTCGTGGCGTGTGCGCGCGCGCGGCGGACGTGGTGGCCATGCCCGCAAGAGACCACGTCGGGCGACGATCGGTCAAACCGCGGTTGCGCCGCCGTCAGCCCCCGAAGGCCCGACCGAACACCGTCGGCGGGGGTGGTCACGACCGCTGGCGTCGTGTTAGTCAAATGGGACCATGTCGCGCGGCATCTCCCGAAAGACGATGATGCGGGTTGCGTTCGTTGCGGCGGGCGTTCTTTGCGCCGTGACCGCGGCCCAGCCCGTCTTGGCCAAACCCTACAGCTTGGCCCAACTGGTCGACATGGCCCGCCGGGGCAACCCGGGCGTGATGGCGGGCGGCGCGGCGACGGCGGCGATGGAGGCGCAGGTCAGCGAAGCGCGCCGCAACTGGTATCCATCGGGCGAGCTGCTGTCGACATTTTCGATGGTTCCCAAAGTCCAGTGTCGCGGGCAAAATAAGAACAACACCTTCGTGAGCCCAGGTTTTCCGGACCGGCCCCTCACCGCGACCGAGCGGGAATNNGGACCCTGGACGCGTACGGAGCTGAAGTTGATCCAACCGCTGTGGGATTTCGGAAAAATTTCGGCCGGCGTCACCGCCGCCGAGTCCGGGGTGGAAGCGTTGCGCGCCAAACAGAGCGGAGCCGCCTTCGATGTCGAGTTGAACGTGCGCAAGGCCTACTGGGGCCTGAAGCTGGCGCGCGAGCTGCTGGACGCGCTGGCCGAGGGTGGCGGGTACATCGCCGACGCGCAGAAGAAGCTGGAGAAGGAGCTGGACCAGGGCACCGGCAATGCGACCGTCACGGACAAGCTCCGCCTGCGGACAGTGCGCGCCGAGGTCGACGCGCGCACCCTTGAAACCAAGCGGCTCGCGAGCCTGGCTCTGGTGGGCCTGCGCACGCTGGTCGGACCCGAGGCGCCCGCGGACCTGGACGTCGACGACTCGGACTTCGAGCCGCTCGAAATCCCCCAGCGGCCCGTGACGTACTACGAGGATCAGGCGCGGTTGAATCGTCCGGAGGTTCGCGCGCTGGATTTTGCCCTGAAGGCCAAACACGCGCTCTCGGATCTGGAGCGGCGGCGCGAGTATCCCGATCTGTTCTTGATCGGGTCGGCGTCGTTCGCCTACGCGCCGACCATCGACACGCCCAAGAATGCGTTCCTTTCCAATCCGTTCAACTCGTTCGGAGCTGGTCTGGCGGCGGGGCTGCGCATGCCGCTGGATCTGGGACCGAAGCTCGCGCGCGCCGACCGTGTTCATGCGGAGGCCGATGAATTCGAATTCCGGCGACGCGAGGCGCTGGGGGGCATAGCGCTCGAGGTCCGCAAGGCCTACGAAGAATTGAGCGAGGCCACCGCTCGCGTCGAGACCTTGAACAAAGGGCAGAAGGCGGGAAAGGCCTGGGTCACGGCGGTCGCGCAAAATTTCGCGATCGGTCTCGCCGAGGCGCGGGATTTCTCCGAAGCGCTGAACGCATTCTTTCAGATGCGTGCGCGCTACCTCCAGTCGGTCTACGACCTCAACGTCGCGGTGGCCGCGCTCGGGCGCGCGACGGGCGTGCCGGTCCGCTGACGCGCCTTCGGCGCTCGCGGGGAGGGGCGGCCCCTCCCCGCGGACCCCTCCCGACGGATCCGTAGGCCGTCNNCTGGAGGATTCGCGGGTGCGAGCCCAGGACGCAAGACCGGGGCGGCGGCTGACAGCGGTGACAGGCTCCGAACGAACGACGCGTATTCTTCGCGCAACTTGGGGTAGACATCGCCGGGCGCGTTCAGGACCAGAAACGTCACGACCCCCGCGCGATCGATCGTGGTGACCTCTCCGGCTCGGGGCGCCCCTTCGTGGCGCTCGCTGAACTGGGCACGTCGACTGCCAGGTACGATCGCCGGCAGCGATTTCATCTTGGCCGCGGGGAACATCTTCCGAGCACCGTCGCGGGCCAGCGCGATGCGCGCCGCGNNGCCAACCCCATCAGGCGCCACGTTAACGGCCAGCGGATCTGAAATCCCAGCTCCGTGCTTGTCAGGCCAACCTCCTCGGCTGTGGCGGCGTAGCGCAGGCTCGGATCAGGAGGTGATAGGTCCACCGCAGACGGAGCGACCAGGAATCGCGCCAGCGCCGCACGGGCGGCTGCCGCCGTCGGACGGTCCGGCGACCTCTTCAAGACGTCATCCAGTACCGCCGCTGCCGACACACCGGCCGCCGGCCATCCAAGGTGGGCTCCGAGGGCCAGCGCGCGACCCGTCAACTCACGTCTGTCGATGTCAAATGATTCGTCGGCGACCAGTGACCAAGCCTCGTCGACGAGATCGTGAAT
>PMNO01000469.1 GCA_003161835.1 Myxococcales bacterium
GCGTTCTGTTTCGAGGGCCAGGGAAATAGGACGACGCCGTCGGGTTGGGCGAAACGCCAAAACCAGTTGACAGTTTCTCGGCCTTTATATAACTATTTAGTTATGCAACTTAGTGGTTATCGTCACTCCTCCCCGCACTCCCTGGATACGACCTTCGCCGCCCTTGCCGATCCCACCCGGCGCGCGATCCTCGCGAGGCTGGCGTCCGGCGAGGCTTCAGTAACCGAATTGGCAGAACCGTTCGTGATGAGCCAGCCCGCCATCTCAAAACATCTCAAGGTGCTCGAGAGAGCGGGCCTCATCTCACGTGGTCAAGACGCCCAGCGCCGGCCTCGCCGTCTCGAAGCGAGGCCCCTCGCCGAAGCGAACCAATGGCTGGAAGCCTATCGCCGGTATTGGGAGCAAAACTTCCAGCGCCTGGACGCCCTTCTGGGCGAGATGAAGTCCAAACAGCAAAGAATCACGCAAACGCCGGGGCACAAGCGCCATCAAAAACTGCGATCTGGAAGAGGAGATCACCGATGAAGTACAGCGACACTTTCAAAGTGACCACACGCGGCGACCGTGAAATCGTGATGACTCGCGTCTTCGACGCCCCTTGCAGCCTGGTCTTTGACGCCTTCACGAAGCCCGAACTGGTCCGGAGATGGCTGCTTGGACCCGACGGATGGTCGATGCCTGTATGTGAGATCGATCTGAGAGTTGGCGGCGCCTATCGCTATGTGTGGCGCCACGAAAAGGGACATGAAATGGGAATGGGCGGAGTCTTTCGCGAGATTGTTCCGCCGGAACGCATCGTCTCCACCGAGATATTCGATCAAGCCTGGTATCCCGGCGAAGCTGTGGGCACGATTGTCCTCCGCGAGCACAATGGAAAAACAACCGCGACGCAAACCGTCGCCTATCAAACGGCGGAGGCCCGTGAGGCGGTGCTCAAGTCCCCGATGGAGTCCGGTGTTGCCGCCGGCTACAACCGATTGGAAGAGTTGCTGGCAACATTGCCCGGAGCTGCAAGGTCAGAAGCGCCACACGGCAGTTATCCACCCACCACCTGACGTCGGGACGTAGCCGATGATGACAGGAGGCGTTTCCAACTCCTGATCGTGGTAATGAGGCCGGCGGTGGAGGTGAGGCACGAGGACGCCGATGCCTGCGCCTGCTATCGAGCCCATGATGACGTCGGTCGGGAAGTGTTGGCCGGCGCGCACGCGCTCGTAGCTCACGAACGCCGTGAGCACGGTGCCCGCCGCCAGGGTGATCCAGGGCCGGCGGCTTCGCCAGCCGCTGCGAGAGAAGGCGAGGTAGGCGGCGGTGGCGCTGACGGCTGCCGTGCCCGAGGCGTGACCCGAAAAGAATGACAGCTGTAGGTCGGTGGACGAGCAGGCGCTCGACATCCCCGAGCCCCCTCCCGAGCAGTTGGCATAGTCGATGGGCCGCGGTCGACGCACGCCGATCTTGACGGCCTGGGTGAAGGCCGACGTGATCGCGATCGACTCCGCGTACATGATTCCGTCGACCAGCAGAGTCCGCCTGCCGTCTCGCACCCCCGAGAGAATCGGATCGAGGATGGCGTAGCCGTAGGCCGTCCACAGCCCGATGTTGGAGATGGTTCCGGCGTGAGGATCGATCGTCTGCGTGACGGCGACCCTGTCGAACGAGAGCAGGACGTCAGGGCTACGGGGAGGCTGCGGCCTGATCTCGCCGGTCGAGACCACGAGGCCGAGGAGCAGGTCGAAGCTCGCCCCCCCTGCCACGAGCACGCCATCCACCACGGGATCGATCGTGAAATGCTGGCCATCCGCCACGCGCGGGGGCCTTGGTTCATTTCCCCAGGCCGGGGACGCCCCGGAGGCAAGGACACCGGCCACCCCGAGCAAGGAGCCCGCGACGAGAAGCGAACACCTCGACCCCGACGCCGATCGGAGCTTCGTGTCCGCGGGTCCGTGCGCAGGAGGGATCTCAGGGTCGTACGCCATCGCACCGGCATGATTGCAGAGATTCCTCGAGTTTCAGAAGGGCGCCTCGACTCCGCTGTCTGGAGACGAGTTCTACACCCGCATGGGCCGGGCGACGACCGAGGCCACGGTCTATTTGGGGGGTAGCGATTCTGAGGCCCCGTCACGCGAACAACGAACGATGCCTTTCGTGCCTTCATCTCCTGACAGCCCCGCACGGCGCCCTCCGGGAAAGGGACACGGAGGCGAGGAAAATGATAGCGACCCCGAAAAGTCTCCATGCGTCAATCACCGCACCGATCGAATGAACGAGAAGAATATGTAAACTGGCCCCCCTTCTTGCGCGAATATCCCTGTTTGGGCGGCTTCTCGTCGAAATCCCGCCAGGGCCGCGGTCGGCCAATCCACGCGCCCACCGTCAGGATCCTTCGCCGCCCATCCTCTAATATGGGTCTAACCTTTTTCCCCGAGGACCAGATGCAGACCAGCCAAATCTTCCTTTCGTCCATCCGTTCCTACCGTTCCTGCCTCTCCTCCGTGGGAGCCGTCATGCTTTGCTGCGCGGTGAGCGCCTGCTCCGGCAGCTCTTCGCCGGGCGGCGATAACGCCACCGGCGGTGCAGCTCAGGGCAGCGGCGGCGCCACCGCGACCGGCGGTGGCTCGGTTGACTTGCCCGGTGGGTCAACCGGCGGCTCGCCTGGTTCCACCGGGACCGGCGGGTCGGTCGTCAGCGGCACAGGTGGGGCGAGCCAACCCGGTTCGGGCGGCAGTGACCAGCCCACAGGGACCGGCGGCACGACCACCCAGACCGGGTCGGGGGGGAACACGGGCGGCGGCACCGGCAAAGGTGGAAGCCCGAGCGTCGGCGGCGCTGGCGGCGCCACCGGGAGTGGCGGCGGAGGCGGGAGCAAGTCCCCGCCCGACACCAGCAATCTGCCGGCCATCACGATTCACCTGGCCGGGGACTCGACCGTGATGACCTACGCCGCCACCACCACCCAGGAGGGTTGGGGTCAGGAGTTCGGGCAGTTCTTNNTCAACAACGTCAAGGCCGGCGACTACGTGCTGGCGATGTTCGGGATCAACGACAGCGGCACCGCGCATGGCCCGGTCGCCGTCCCCGCCTTCACGACCCAGATGGGCGCCATGGCGGACGAGGTGGCGGCCAAGAAGGCCACCTTCATCCCGACGACGTCGTCCCCCCTGCAGGTCTGGGCCGGAGGCAAGGAGACCAACACCCGGTTGCAGCCGTACGCTGATGCGACGATTGCGCTTGGAATGACCAAGAACCTGCTGGTCGACGATCTCAACGCGCGCGGCGTCGAGTACTACAACATGATCGGGCAGACCGCCGCGGCTGCTCTCACCTTCAACGGGGACAAGGCCCACTTCGACAAGGCGGGAGCAACCGCGATGGCCTCGCTGGCCGCCAAGGAACTGGTCCGGATCAACAGCCCCCTCGCGGCCTACCTGAAGTAACCGTCGCCTTGCGGCCGTCTCGGGCAGCCGTCCGCGAATCGTTGGAGGCGAGCAGTTCCTACTGGTCTGGCCTGCGCGCCCCGCGCCGCCGAAATCTCTAGCGAGATTGCTTCCGGCGACGCCGAACAATGCCCAGGCCCGCGAGCACCAGAAGAGGCACCACCGTCGAAGGGATCGGGAGGTCGCCGGCCAGCGCACAGCCGGAGCCATCGGTTCCCGAGAGGCCGCTCTGGAGCGCGACCCCATTGGGTGAGAGACCCCCGTCGGACGAAAGGCCCTGCGAAACGAGCTGGCCGTCGTGGGTGAGTCCCTGCGACGTGCAGGCGATGGAGGTGCTTCCGCCCAGCTCGAACAGCGGAGCATCCCGGCCGCACAGGACGACGGGCGCGCTCAGGGTTCCATTGCTGGCGCGGGTACTGAGCTTGGCACATTCGAAGTTTGTGCCCTGGTCGATGCCCGAAAGGTTGCTGAAGAAGGGACCGACCATGAGGTACCCGATGAGCTGGCCGTCCGGCGAATACCCTCCGAACTCCTGGCCAGAACTGTCGACAAACGTGACCCTGACAGCGGCGTCCGCCGGAGTGGACGTACAGGTTCCCGTGGGGTACGGATCGCATGACGAGAGGGTCACGCCCTTGAACATGTAGTGTTGCATCGAGGCTGTCGGCGGTAGAGGCGCGGCACCGAGTGGGCCCGCCGCCGTCGTGAAAGAAACGATCACCGTCTCGATGTTGGTGGGCTGGTCCGCCTGCTTCCAGTGACCGCGCAGCGTGTAGACGGTCAGCGGCTTCAGCTCGACGTCGGGGACGAGCTCGACGTGCGAAACGAATGCGTTGTGCAACGTGAGGCCGACGGGTTGTCCCGAGGCGTCCGTCAGCTCGAACTTGGGGTCCTGGGCGGCCGGGTCGTAAAGATGCGCGGCGAACCTGTCATACACCGGGCGAACGTCGGTGGGGACGGCAACATCTCCCTCCGCCGGTATCCCCTTGAGAACGGGTGGGGGTGTCGCGGACAGACACGCGTATGCCGCGTCAGGCGAAAGAAGCGACGCAAAACCGACCAACAAGCTGGCGCCTATGACCACAACCGCCCTGGGCCTGATCCCCGAAACGGTAGCCGCGAAAGACTGATTGTTCAGCATGGACGAAACACAAAAGCATCGCCTATGCCATCTCGGCCCTGCGAGAAACTCGATTGGACGACTGAGCCTCTCGAAGCAAACGCGTTCTGCCCAATGACTTTTCGTGGGCAGACGCTTGAAACAGCGAAATCCTGACAGGTGACGAATGGATCGGTGCGGCCTCCCGACGTCGGGAGGTGTCGTGGCTGCCGTTCTCAACGCGCCTTGATGATGAGGNNGCCGACGCTGCCGCCCGGATCAAGCTCGCACGCCAGGACCGCCGCGAAGGGTGCCTGCGGGGACGCCACGAGGCTCCACACGCGAACGGCTCGTTCCCCGCCGAAGAGGGCGTGGCGAACGTCGTGCGCCTGCTCGCGATTCCACATGCCGCGATCAGCCGACGAGGGGTTCCGTCCCGCCGCCTCGATCGATGGGACCAGTGGCGCGACCCGCATGAACCGCCGCAGCTTCTTCGACGATGATCTCGAAGCGCCCGTGGTCGAAGGGCTCGCCGGGGGCGGGCACGATCTGGACCAGGCGTTCGCGCAGGCCCAATCTGTCCATTTCCAGGGCCCGGTGGTGGCACAGCGGATTGTTGCCAGGTTTGCCGAACAAGCTGAACCCCGTCCAGGTGCANNCATCCCTTGATGGCGCCGTTCGCCTCGATGCCGAGCGTCGTGCACCCTGCCCCACACGACGCCATGTGGCCCCGCCCCATGGTCCCGCGAAGGGCAGTCTCGTACGGGCCGAAATAGCCGATGTTGTTCCCTGGCCACAGGGTCACCTGCGCCTCGGCCGTGCGCTGCTTGAGCCGCCCGAGCAAGGGAAACAGATCCAGCAACTCGTACGGTTGCAAAAGGATGTCCGGTGCATCGGCCGCGCGGCCCATCGCGACGGTGAGCTGAATCTGCCAGGCGCGCGCGCCGAGCTCGATCAACGTCTCGAGCACGCTGGGGAGTTCGAGCATCGACAACCGATTGATCTGCGTGTTCACGGACAGCCTCACACCGGCCGTGCGCAGATGGCTCGCGGCCGCGAGCGCCGATCGGTACGAGCCGCTCACGCCACGAAGTCGATCGTGCGTCGCCTCGTCGCCGTCGATCGAGACGCTGGCGCTCTGCAATCCCGCCTCCGCGGCCGCGCGCGCCCTTTCCTGCGTCATTCCGCGCCCTCCCGTCGTCATCGTGCATTGCATGCCAGCGGAACGGACAGCACGGATGATCTGCAGCCAATCGTCCCGCAGGTAGGCCTCGCCCCCGATCAGGGTCACCTCGAGGACACCGAGGTCCGCCATCTGTGTCACGAGATCGAGGCATTCGTCGGTCGACAGCTCGTCGGGACGCTCACGCCCCGCTCGCGAGCCGCAGTGATGGCAGGCGAGATCGCAGCGCAGCGTCGTCTCCCAGACCGCGTAGATGGGCCGATAGCGACGATCGACGGCGCGGGTCACGGCCGCGAGCGGGAGGTGCCGCAGCGCCCCCGGCGCCCTCGGCGCGCGTGCGATCGTCGGCA